>JAOZLS010000173.1:0-7189 GCA_029934705.1 Bacteroidales bacterium
AAGGGGGGAGATGATAAAATGACAGAACTTAAAACAAAGTCCGAACATAATATGATTGCATCAGAACTGTTAATAAAAGAACATTTACACTCTTCAAGTGTTCATTGTTCCTATTATGCTTGCTTTCAACTGTTACAATATAAAATGTATTATTCTTTAAATCTTTCAGAAAAAGAACAAAGTAGTCAAATTTCATTAGAGGGAGGAAATACACATAAATACATACTAAATAAGGTATTTGATTATTTAAAATCAAAACCTGAATTGCGAAGAGAGCATTCTAATTTTAAGCGAGAAATAAAAGATTTAAAGCTACTTAGGACAACTGCTGATTATAAAAATATCAAAATAAACTTTGAATTGAGTGATAAAGCCCATAACTTAGCAGAAAAATTGATTCGTTTTATTAATAAAGAAATCAAAAATGAAAACACGTAATTTTATTATAAAAGAGCTGAACAAGATTGCTAGTCAATTTCCTGAAATATCAATTAGGTATGAAATTTTACAACAATTTAACACCCATTTAATTGAAATAAAGCCATTGCATATTTTTGAACAAGATGATTATTACTTAGAAATAGAAACTGACATTGAAAGTAGATTTGAAAAATTATTCCCAGATTCCGAAATTGTTTTTATTTCGGAGGAATCTCTTAACCAAATAAGTTGTGTTGACTATCAAATACAAGGATATGACATTGTGTTACAAAATATAATAAGCTCAATGATTAATTCGGAAATTGATATTCCTTTTAATAATGCTGAGCAAATAAAAATACTAGATAAATCATACAAAATCACAGATAAATTATTTGATTATTCGTATCTTAGTAAAAAACTTCTTTTAAAAAAGGCTAAAGTAATTGAAGAGCATTTTATTGTTGACTCTATTTTAGATGAAACTAATTATGCTGAAATTGTATTAACAAAAAGAATTGAACGGAAACAAAAAAAATATATTAGTAAAACATTACAACAAGCAGCATAAATATTATGAAAGCTAAATTTTCAAATTTAAAATTACATAGTTACTTTGTTCTAAAGTCTCGTTTTGCGACAAACTTTGAAAGTGGTGATAAAATAAAAATCATAAAAGGTAAACTACATGATAAACTTTTTGATATTAATTTTGATATATTAGATTCAAATGATATTAATAAATTTATTATAAAATTGACATTAGATAGTTTTTCTACTAAAGAAAAAAAGAAAGAAAGTGGTTATGATTTTTTAATATCATTAAGAGGTGTTTTTTCTATAACTGATATAGATATAGGAGAGGACGGAGACTTAGAGAATCAGTATATATATTATTCGGCACTACCGATGATGATAAGTATAGCAAGATCCCATATCTCAATGATGTCAAACAATGGTATTTTTGGGACATATACATTGCCTGCTATTGATTTACCTAATTTAATTGAGAGGTGGGCAGAAGAATAAAATTTCAAAACAAGTAAAATAAGCACAATTTGCTTTTTGTTGTTAGTATTTGTAAAAAAAACACAAATACAGGTAATAAAACTGAATTAATATAACTTTATGAACATAAAAAGAATAAAAAAACTAACCTTAAAAAAAGGTTTATTAATAAAAGACCTTTGTACAGCAATGGGTATGACACCTCAGAACTTTGCTGAATGTGTTAAGAATAACAATATGAGTGGCAGAGCTTTTGAAAAAGCTGCAATATTTCTTAACGAACCAATCTCGTTCCTTTTTAATGAAAAAGCCGATGAAATAGATATGCTGAAACAGCGAATAAAAGATTTAGAAGAAATAATAAAACTACTGAAAGAAAAGAGGTAAATAAATATTAAATTAGTAATAAGGAAAATTAAAGGTGTTTATTATTTTCCCTTTTCACTTGCTTTTACAAAATTTATAGATGGTAATATTAAAGGAGGATAGCCTGCATTTAAGATAAGAAATGATACAAATGACCTTAAAAAAGGATAGCTTATTGCAGGTGCGTTAATATAAGTAAAATGAGTTTTTTTGAAATCTTCATCAATTATATTATTTGTTTCAAAAATTGTTTCATATTTGATTTTTACAATGTATTTTTCTTCTTCAATTAGTGTTAAATCAAAGATTATTGAAAAATTATGTTTACTTTCAAAATCAAAACTAGGATTATATTCTAATATGAAATTATTTTCTTCCTCACTCTCTTCATAAGGTTTAAAATCAATTTCAACTACTTTATGATGTATTGGTTTTAGTTCCATATTAAGCAGCTAAAGAATATATATTACTGTCATTACTATTATATGAACTTCTTTCATCTTGCATTACAATAGGCTTTGCAGTTTCAGGCTTATCTTCTTTTATATCATCAAATTCTAAGCCTAAATCTTCAAGTTCATTTATTATATCAGCACTCGTCATGCTTGCAATATTTCCAAGGAATTGCTTCTCAAATTTTTTATATGTCAACATCGTTTATTACCCCTTTTTTTACTTCGTTAATAGTTTTTTTTTGTATATTTTTTTTAGGATTACTAACAGATAATATACAAACGTTTGGTATTCTTGATTCTATAAGATATTTTCTAGTATTTTCAAATTTAATATACATTTTGCTTTTAACAAACTCAATACTTGATTTTTTTTTAAGAAAAGTAAATATAATATTATCTATTTGTGTTCTTTTTACGCTAGATTTTATCTTTTTGTTTTCATTAACAATAGATTTTTCTATTGTTGAGCGAACTTCATTAAATATTTTTATACCATCTTCGGTATCTAAATCTAATAATTTATCAGGATTAATTTTTATTTCTGATTCTAACACAACATATTCATTGTATTTATATTTTCTTTTAGTGTTGTCCCATGCTTCAGTAATAGCCCAATTTTCAGCATCTTTTACAGGCTCATTCTGAACTTTTTCTATAAAAAAATAAACACCATCTCCTAGCCATTCATTACTTTTACTTTCGTTGTAATTATTATCAACAATCCCTTGTCTATTATTTAAGTCAGTTCCATGATAACCTTTTATTTTTCTATTCTTCTTATACAACACAACCTTACTTAAAGTCAAACATAAAATGATTTTTAATAGCACTACAAAGATATAGAAAAAGTATTTAAAATAATCGGTATATATATATTTATTTGTAAAAAGGTAATAAAAAGCATATAGATTAAGAGCTGACTAAGTACTTATCCAGCTATGTATAAAATTTTCACACAATTCAACATCAAATATTTTTGTAGTTATTAAAATATATTTTATATTTGCAATCGTTATTTATCACAAATACTAATATCAAATATGAAAGAAGAAATATACGAAGTTATTTTATCATCCCCAAAGTTGCAAGGACAAATAATGACCGCAACAGGCAAAAGTTATGCAACAATAAGGAGATGGTGTATAATTAAAGATGCACGCCTTAATAGTAGTCCTGTCTTAAACTTACTTAAAGAGCATTTTAATTACGAAACAATAGACGAGTTTTTAGAATAAAAAAGAAGCCCCAAATGTTCGAGCATTTGAGGCTATTGCAAATAAATATCATTAAAACCAATCAAAAACATTTAAAAGCATCCAAAACTATGCAAAAAAACGCATACTACAAAAGGTTTAGCTCACAAAACTTAATAAAAAAAAGAGCTATCAATGTAATGACTTTTCATCCAGCTCAAAAAGAATGGCGAATTCCTATAATTACATTCTCATTATTGAAAGCATTAACAATGTTTCTTTCACTTATAGCAGGATATACATTCTTTGTGAACTTCTTCAATAAAATTTTTAATGACATTACAATTGGAGTAAACAACAATACATTAATAATTGTACTATCAGCAATAACACTAATAATTATAGAATTACTCACTGCAGTATTTCTCGAAAAAACATTCAAATTCTTATATGGCAGAAAATTTACAGCTGCAATTTTTGTCTTTTTTGTTGTAATTATTTTTTATTCAATTAGTTTTTATTCTAGCACAAACGGTTTGGCAACATGGCAGTCAAACAGAAAAGATTTATCGGTAGAAATAAATAAACAAAACTCGGACTTCAATAATGTTTTGAAAGAAGAGAAAAACGAACATTTAGCCTATTTTAACAAGCAAATATTGTTAATAACAAATAATCCGCTTGGTTGGTCCAAAGGAAAGCGGATGTACCTAACAAGAAAACAGCTAAAAGACATTTCAATAATTGAACAGAAAAAGGAGCTATTACAAACTGAATTCTCAAAAAATATATTGAAAGCCGAAAAAGACAAAGAAAAATTACTCTTAAAAAACTCTTTTCAGAAAGAAAAAACAGCAAAATACTATTATAAATTTATGTCAATAATTATGATAGCTCAAATATTTGCTACAATGGTTTTAATGTTTTTATACAATTTGATTTCAAAAGAAAAACAAGCTAATAAAAAACCACAACTGTTAAAATTTTCAAATCCTATAATTAATATAAACAGTAGCACACAAATAGAAAAAAACATAATTGGTTTTAATAAAACTGGTTTTAAAACCAGTACAGAACTAGCGAGACCAGTTGTAAATATAGGCAATACAGAAAATACAACTAATACAAATCTACAACTAATTAGTAAGCATAAAAAACTGGTTTCTTTAATAAAAAAAACCAGTTCGGATAATAAAAAACCACTTTCAAATAAAGAAATAATTCTTATTCAAGAAACAGCAGATACACAATACAAATCAAGAACAACAATAAAAAAAGTATTTAAGGCAATGGGAATAATTGGCTTTGATAAAATTGATGAAAACGGAAATATTATATAAATATAAAACAATAAATTATGAAAACAATTTTTAAATATTCGGCAATTGCAGTAGTCTTTTTAATGGTTTTTAACTCACAATCTTGTGCCGACTATGTTGGAATTGCAAGATTTAACGAAGCACATAATCAAATAAAGTTACGGTTTGATAGTGTAGATTATAAAATAGACTCATTAACTAAATTAGTTATGAGCCTAAAGAATAATCAAGATACTATAAAAGCTAATCAAGTAGAATTAAAACTGAACCAGTTAAAGTTCAATGCAAATCAAGACACTATAAAAACAGGTTTAAGGGTAATTCATCAAGATATGAACAAAACGAATGATAACTCAAACTACTTTAATAATCTTGTTAATTTTATGAAATAATGGATACTTACGAACTTATAGAATATAAGCCTTTTAAGATAAAATACGAACCAGTAAGTTTTGGTTGGTTTCTCTTTTTTAGGTCTGCAAGGCAAATACAGGCTAGTGGAGGACATTGGCTTTTGCATTCCTTAACTTACTTCATTCGTTTCTTTATATTGTTACTACCAGCTTTAATACTTGACATTATAACATCTGGCAGTCTGTTTATTCTGGTACATACTGTAAAATGGTTGTTAAATATTTCGCAGTATATAATAAAGAAACTGGCAAAAGCATTAATTAGCACATCATTCGGAATTGCAGGACGTATATCAATTATACTAATAATAGTATTTATAATAATATCAATATTTTCAAATTTTGAAGCATGGGAACAATTATCAAACAAGTATTTTCAATACTTATTACAGTTGTTGTAATTTTTGTTGGAATATCTTATCTCAATATGAAATTTAAAGGCAAATATCAAATACTTGCCAAAGCAGATGTTATAAACATTTATGCAACTAAAATAAAAGCGATCGATATTAAAGATTTATTCACAAAATCCGAACGAAATAGAATTACAACAGATTATATAATTGTGCATTGTGATGCAATAGATAATGAGATATTTGACCATGTTCCACTTTTTGAAATTTATCAATACCATAAAAAGAAATTTAAAACAATAGGCTATCACTATTATATTAGTAAAACAGGCAAGTTATATCAAATGCACAATGCCGATGAAGTAACAGCTCACGCAAGAGGCTATAACAATATTGCTGTTTCGGTTTGCTTAGAAGGTAATTTCGATAAAGAATATCTACAGCAAGACCAGTATAATAGCTTGATAAAAACACTCATAATGTTACAAACAAAATATCCAAAAGCAAGAATAATAGGGCATTGCGATGTAAGCAATAAAACATGTCCTGGTACTAATATAGATGTAAATGAATTAAGGAATACTGCGACAAATTTTCATATTTTCAACTTACTTAAACATCAAGATAATGAAACCACTAAATAACAATTTGAATACCGAACAATTACAAAATATTCACTCACTTATAAATATACTACAAATGAGCCTTGTACATAGAAGACAAATAGGCTCAAACAAAAACACAGGCGAATTATGCTTTATTGAGAGGGGAGAGGATAACGAAGTAATGTACTCCCCTATTGATAGTGAGAAAGAAGAATGGAATTTTGATGAAGACGGCAAAAACATCTTAATGTTTGATTATCAAGGAATAGACCCCTACATTAACCCTACATTAACCCTACATCAAGCATACAATAACCCTACATCAACCATACAAGAACCCTACATTAAGCCTACATTAACCCTACAAAAAAATAGCTTTTTAATTGATGATAACAAAAGAATACGATTTAATAGCCGAAGAGTTGCCGACATTATAAGTAATGAAATTAAAGATTTAGAATTAAGAGAAAAGGCAATATCTTTTGAAAATTTAATACTTAAAAAATTAAGCTTATCCCCTAGCCCTGCATCAATAAGAACAACACATAACTTATATATAGAATATATTGATATAATTGATAACAAGGATTATAAAGATGCAAAACTGGAGGTATTAACAAACAGATTAAAAGAAACAATACCAGAATTAGAAGCAAAAAGAAATGAGGTTATTAGAAAAAAAACAACTTCTTCAATTTTAAGAAAAATAAAAATTAGAGTAGTTACATTCATATTAATATCACTTACATTTTTTGTCGTATATTTTTATGCTAATAACGATTTTGAACTAGAATATTACATACCTATTGAAAATGAAGTAACAAGTAATATAACAAGCAGTAATAAGCAAATAACCAAACCTATAACCACAATAAAAGAACAGAAAATAATTAGAAAATCTTATACTACTTCAGAAATAAAAAAAATAATACTAAATACTAAATTAAAAATAGGGGAGTGGCGACAAAATAAGATTATAGAGTCTTTTAAAAATAAAAAATTCAGCAACTGGGAAGCTATTAACCAAGTAAAAAAAATAGCAACAAAGAAGTATTAA
>JAOZLS010000173.1:7289-8501 GCA_029934705.1 Bacteroidales bacterium
GCAACAACTTTTAAAAGTCTGTTTGCTGCTTGATTTGTATAACGAGGGAACACATAGGCTTCTGCATCACCAGTGTCTTTTAAATAAGGTTCTATAATGATTAAAGGTTTACTCTCAAATAGCAGTTGCAATGGCATACCTATAAATTTCTCTGTTTTTTTTTGCCTTAAAAGTAAATTTACATCATTTTTATCTTTTTCTATATGTTTTATTTTTAATGCTTGAAGGTCTGAAAACCTAAGTCCTGTATAGCATGAGAAAAGAAACATGTCTCTAATACTCCTAATGTTTTCTGTATTTTTGTTAAATTCTAATTTAGATATTTGTTCAAGTTCTTCCTCGGAAACAGTTATCCTTTGTGTTTGTATTTTTTTAACTTTATAATCAATATACGGATTGTTCTTTAATTCAATCAACTTACTTTTTATAGCAATATTGATATATGTTTTAATAATTTTATGATGCCTATGAACTGTATTAATATGAAGCTTTTTGTCTAATAAAAATGAATTAAATTCATTTATTATTTGGTAATTCAAATCAGAAAAGCGTAATGTTTCTTTAAACTCCTTCAAATACCGAAGGGTTGTCTTCTCCGCTTTTTGTGTAGATTCTTTTATACCTCGTTTCAACATCATATTTTGAAAAAAAAGAGTAAAGTCATCGTTATTTCCTGAAGTATTAAAGTAATCAAAATCTGCCAATACAAAACTCCCGTTTTTATCAGTGAAATTTATTTCAAAATCTTCGAGTTTTTTCAAATATGAGTTAATGTGTCTATTATAAGACTGGTATAACTCATGTTTTACACTAATCACATTCTTTTTTTTATCCCAAAACTTAGGTTCAACATCGATACCTGTATTAAAATACCTTCGATGTCTATCTAAATATGCTTCAACAAGAACAGAGGCAGTTCCGTTTGATTTAAGTTTTTTTCTACGATTGTAAATTATTTTATATTGAATTCTCATTATATCAAAAATTATAGAATAAATGTATCGGAAACTGAATTATGAAACGCATCAAAAAGTGTATCATAAATGTATCACAGACTGTATCACAAATGTATCACAAATAACCGATTTTATATCAAAATAACCGACTTTATAAATTAATTAATTTTCTTTATACGACAAAAACCCCTATAAATAGGGGTTTTTGTCGTATAAAGCACTTTGTGCATTTTGTATTAGTGACCTCGAAGGGACT
>JAOZLS010000514.1 GCA_029934705.1 Bacteroidales bacterium
CGTTATAAGCAAGCTGAACAAAATGAACATGTCTAATTATAAACAAAAATATAACTTTTAAAAACGATGGAAATTATTGGTCCAATTTTAATCATCTTAAGTATCATTGCTTTTTTCTTTTTTACATATCAATTTGAACAAAAACAATATCTTAATACTGCCATAATTGATTTAGAAAAGGAGATAAAAGATGGCATTTCTGTGAAATTGTCGGATGGACGTATTGTAGAAATTAAAAACATTACTATTGAAGAAAAAAGAGTCAGTAACGAATACCTATTTTTAAGCAGTGATTATTTTACATTTAAAACAACATACTTAGATAATTTGACTTTTAACACTCTGAGAAAATTGTACGTAGATGAAAAAAACAATATATATGAAAAAAATAGATTAAACGACCAAAAACAAACTGCAAGAAAAATTGAGCACGAAAAATTAAAAGATGAGCAAAGAAAAAAATCACTAATTGAAGAAAAAAAGTTGAATTGGAGTAAGTTAAATTATTTAATCAAATCAGAACTAGAAAAAGGAAATATATATTCTGGTGTATACATTATTTTTTGTGCATATACTTACAATACATATATAGGTTCAACCCAGAATTTTGACACTAGAAAATCTCAACACCTTAGCGCACTTAAAAGGAATAATCATTTTTCATATTTAATGCAAAAGGATTATAATGATTTTGGTGTATCAGGGTTTGATTTTTATGTTTTGTATCAAATCCAACGAAGTGACTACGATGACAATAATAATGATAAAAGAAATTTCAGAAAAATATTAGAATTCGAAGAACAAAAATATATTGACATTTTTAATCCATATTATAATTATTACAAAAATATAAAAGAAGGTAAAATAAATCACTAAAGTATTAAATATGAAAAAGATTGAAATAACCGTTTTACTGATTCTAACTTCAATTACTCCTTTATTTGCGGCTCACAAGGGTGGTCCTGCTGGGATGATTGCTGCAGCACTTGGAGCATTATTTTTTTATGGAATATTGAGTTTAGTTCGTGGTGTTAAACAGAGAAAGAAAAATGTAGATAAATTGGAAGATGATTCAGTTTCAAAACAAAAAACAAAGATTTTACAAAAATCTGTTCCTTGGACGTGTACTACTTGTAGTCATATTAATACTATAAATGTTACGTCCTGCGAAAAATGTGGCAAGGAATAATTTACCGCTGTAATAAGTTGTATTCTAATTTTCGATATTATACCGTAGTTTAATTTAGGCAAAGTAAATATTTTCAGAAAAATGACAATTAATAATATAATGAAGAAACAGCCAGCTTATAACAAACGCTCATACTGCATTGCGCAATTTGCTGTAAATATGAACATTACGTATATATATTTAATATATTTGTAAGCAGAAAAATATGTATTATTAATGCGCTACGCAGCATAGCGCAGTACGTTACAGGGCATTAAAAAAATAGACTAAACAACATGAATGAATCTTTTAAAAATTCGATTGACAAATACATCCGATTCTGTAAGAATACGAACTGGATTGAAGAAGAAGCTTATAAATTTGAGTACGCAAATTATATAAACGGAAACATAGATTGGGAATCGAATTCTGACTCTGAAATACTTCAAGTTCTTCAGCAATCACAGAAAATTAAATACACAACTGATGTAAGGGGAATTCAGTTTATCCAGAAAAGTGGCAGGATTGATTTAAAAGATTTTATTGCGCTAAATGACATTAAATTATTTCGTGAATTTAGGATTAAAGGTTTTGAGCAAGTAGACTGGACAGAAAGAACAATGAGCTTTACAGCTCTTTCTGCATGGTTGGCATCTTTGTTCCCTGAGAGGTTCTTTCCTGTTCCAATGAAAGGATTTGACCAAACTATCAAATATTTGTTTAATTATGAAAAAAGGAAATTCCCTAAGGTTGGGCTTAAATATTTATTGGAATGCCAATCGTTCTTGCAAGAAACATGGGAAATTCTAAATCAATATCCAATTGAGGATTTGTGCTTAACAGAATGGAATAAATTTTACAAAGAGAATCCACAATTAAGCATACACATTAAAACTGAACTGTCCGCAGTTGATAAAGTTTGGTTAGTTCAAGACTTTCATTTGTTTGTTCACAGACAAATTCTTGATTTGTACAAACCAAAGAACAAAACAATCCAAATTGTAGAAGACACAGAACCAACAGCAATAGAGGGTAATTCAGTTTTAGCTCAACATATGAGATATGAAAGAAATAGTGCTTTCATTCAAAAAATAAAAAAACAAGCTTTAGCTGAAAATAAAATGCTTAATTGTCAAATTTGCGGATTTTCGTTTTTTGAAAAATATGGGGGAATTGGAGAAGGATTCATTGAAGCACACCATAAAAAACCATTATCAGAAAGGGACGGAAAAACAAAGACAAAACGTGAGGATATAGCACTTGTTTGTAGTAACTGTCATAGAATGTTACATCGTGGAGACCCAACATTGGTAATTGAAGAGTTAAAACAAAAAATGAATAAAAACGCCCTGTAACATCTAAGCATATAAAAATTCCGTAGTGCGCAGCA
>JAOZLS010000174.1 GCA_029934705.1 Bacteroidales bacterium
CTTGATATGTTCCTGGTTGTGAAACATTAAAAACATACGGATTGCTACTTGTTGTTATATTCGTTGGTGTTGTTCCGTCTGTATAAGTTATATTCCAAGGTGCTTGTCCTGTTAATGCAACTGAAATATCTGTTGTTTCATTTTCACAAATAGTTGCACCACCTGTTGTATTTGCAGTTGGCAAAGAATTTACTGTAACTGTTGCAATTCCTGTCATGTCTGTTCCTGTACAATTTACATCTGAAATTGATGTAACTTGATACGTTCCAGCTTGTGAAACATTGAAAATATAATTGCTGTTACTTGTAGTTATAGATGTTGGTATTGTTCCATCTGTATAGGTAATATTCCAAGGTGCTTGTCCTGTTAATGCAACTGAAATATCTGTTGTTTCTCCTTCGCAAATTGTTGCTCCTCCCGTAAGACTTGCTGTTGGTGATGAATTTATTGAAATTGGCAAAGCATCTGAAACAATTCCGTCTCCACAATCATTTATTCCTTTTACGGATAAAATTACTACGCCTGAATAATCATTCGCCCAATCAATTAATAAAGAAGTTCCTGATGGATATAAAACACCTGCTTCTGCTGGCAATAATGACCAAAGATAGCTGTCTGCATTTGTTGCTCCTGTTGTTGTATAAACTGAACTTGCAGAGTTTTGACACATTGTGTTATTTCCTGATGGGGTTGCCGCTTTTTCAGGAAATTGATTTATTGTCATATTTACCAAAGAGGTTGCATCGTTGGTTTCTAAGCAACTTGCATTAGAAATTAATTGAACTTCAATAACTGAATTTTCTGTTAATACTGTGCTTAAATATTCACTATTTCCACCAACACCATTTCCATTTACTGTCCATGAATAAATTGGATTTTCTCCTTCGTTTGTTGCAAATGCAGAAAATTCAAATACATCATTTTCACAACCAATTATTGAACTTGTATATAATTCTACATAAGGTGTTACAAGTTCATTTACTGTAATTTGAACAGTATTAGAATTTGCATTTTGTGGATAAATGCAACTTGCATCCGATGTCATCTGCACACTTACAATATCATTGTTTGTGAAATTATTGTATGAAAAACTTGAACTATTTGTTCCTGCATTTATACCGTTTATTTTCCATTGATAAACTGGTGTTCCTCCGTTTGTTGGCGTTGCATTAAAATTAACTGTTTCATTTTCACAAATTTCAGTTTCATTTGATGAAATTGTAACTTCGGGTGTTATTGCTGAATTTATAGTAAATTGACTATTTACAGAACCTGTTATGTCTGGTTCTGTTGCAATTACTCTTATTTTATACATATTTCCTTGTGCAGATGTAACAGGAAATGAGCAATTAATTATTCCAGAAGTAGTGCTTTCTGTGTAGTTTAATGTTGTTGGATTTGTAAAACTTCCAGTATTATCAGACAATTCTACTAAAAACATATTTTCCGCAGAATAATCGCCCGAAGCGGTATAACTAACATCAAAATTTGCACCTGCACAATAAGTTGAATTTGATAAATTTGAAGTTGAAATTTCATAAGGTGTTGCAATTTCAAAAATATAAGTGTCTGAATTTTCGCATGAACCAGTATTGTATGTGTATATTATGGTAAATGTGCCTGTGCCAAGACTTGTTGCGTTTAATTCTGTTACAGGGTTTCCATTAATTGTAAAACTACCACCTGCGGGATTTCCATAAGATGATAAATTAAAAGTTGATTCATCAAGGTAATATTTATCTTGTATTCCTGAAATATATACTTCTGGTGCTTCATTAAAAGTAAATATTTCACTTTCGGGACTTATTGAAATCGGGTTTGTTGAAGCAATTCTAAATTTATAATTTGAACCTGTTGGTAAACCATTTGGCAAAGTTACATCTGCAAACATCCCACTTGTTTGATTATCAAATGTTGATAAAACTGTTGGATTTGAACCAAACAATCCGTTTTCATCTGAAATTTGTAACTTAAATGTATTCCCTACATTATATGAACCGATTGTTATGAGACTTACATCAAATTCTACATCAGAGCAATATGTGTTTGGACTACCTGAATTAAAAGTGAAACTGTTAAAAGTGACTGATTGGGATTTTCCTCCTGTATTTGTTTTAAACAATCCATTACTTTGACTAATAATAATATTATTTATGTCCAAACACGAGAATGTCTGTATATTACTTCCAACATCAATCGTTTCCCATGTTTGTCCTCCATTTGTAGTCTTGTAAAGAAATGTTCCTCCATGAACATACCCTACATCATTGCTTGTAAAATGTGCATTCCAAAGATAGTTATTTAGGGATGATTTTAATTCCCAAGTTGTGCCACCATTTTCTGTTTCATAAATATTTCCATCTGAAAAAAAGATAAATCCATTGTTTTCATTATGAAAATAAATTGTGTATATATCCCAAATACTATATTGGGTAACATTATATGTGACCCACGTATTTCCTCCGTCTGTTGTTTTAAGAAAAAGACCTCTTCCTGCAACAAACCCGGTCGTATTATTTATAAAATGAGAAGCATACAAATCATTTGAAGCTGTGTGAATTACATTCCAATTTTGACCATCGATAGTTCTAATAATATGTCCATCGTAATCAACAGCTATTGCTATATTAGCATCTAAAACAGAAATATCACGTAACCCAGTTGCCTCTTCACAGCTTTGGTTTATCCAAGTATGTCCTCCATCAATTGTTTTTCTGATTAAGCCCATATTACCAACTATGTATCCAATGTTTTCATTGAAAAAATCAATAGCATTGTAAGAATACTCAGAAGTATATGTATAATGAAAGGTTCTCCCACCATCCTCTGTATGTGAAATATAGTTACTACTCACAAGAATTTGTTTATCTATATTAAAAGAATAAATATCCTTGGCTTCTAAATTTGATATGTAATTCCAATTATTAACTATTGGAAAGTCTTGATTTTGAATAGTTCTTATACCTTGAAATTCCCCTATTCTTTGTAAGTAATCGGTGCTTGCTCCTGCACCGTTATATTCAAAAACTGCAAAAGAAATATTTTTTCCTGTGGGCAAGTTTGTTATAAGAACCTGACTGCCATTGCCTGCATAAACAGCTCGGCTGTCAGCGTCAGAATTCACGTAAGAAGCAAGTGTGTAATTTGAATTTGTTGTATATTCAATTCCATCGTCAGGTGTTTCATAACCGCTTTCATTTGCAATAACAAGACGCTTTTCTCCGTTTCCATTAGTCCACGATAACAAGACTGAATTATCTGTGATGCTTGTTAATGTAAAATCACTTGCCTGAATTGTTGGTTGATTTGGATTTGAAATAGTAATAGGGATTGATGATTGATTATTTGTTTCGTTTGTTTCGGCTTTGTAATTTTCTGGATCTACCCAAACGACTATGTAATAATTACCATTTAAATAATCTTCTGGAATGAAAACTGAAGTTGTTTGATTTGTAAATGGTCCTGGGTTTTTATAAGTAAAGTATATATGTTCTGCATCATTGTCAAAAGTTAAATGTGAAACAATAGGATTTTTTGAAATCAAAAAATCTACTCGAACATTACTCCCGTCTCCCGTATCTTCTGGTATTTTATAATGAAGAGTAACTTGTTCTCCTGATTTAGCTGTTGGCTGGTCTAACGTTAGTTCCGAAATGTAAAAATCAGGCACCCAGTCCATTATTTCAATAGCAATTTCTTCAATATTGTTATCTTCATTTGCTTCTGCAATGGCTTGCGGTCTATCGGCATAAATAATAATGTATTTTTGACCTGAACTTGTAGAAATTGTATAATCAACAGAAAGAGAGTGCGAACCGCCTGCAATAATAGGTCCGGCAATGTATTCTTCACCAAGTTGAATGTCTCCTACATCGTAAACATTATCATCAGATAAATAATATTTTACCCAAACATAATTTGCATCAGTCATGCCACTATTTACAATATCTGCCGTTACATTTATTGTAGCACCCAACAAAAAATCTGTTGGTGTAACCACTTCATTTTCAACTTTTAAGTCAGGCAATATTTGTGATATTGTATAAACAGGAACTTGTAATGTTTCTGTTTCTGTATATCCTATTGATGCATCTGTTCCTGTTAAAGTAACATTATAAGTTCCTTCTGTTGCAAAAGTTACATTGCTTACTGTTTCGCCTGTTGCTGTTGAAACATTTGCTCCTTCAAATGTCCAGTTTAAAGTTAATTCTTCTGATGAATTACTTGTAAACGTTAAAGGCACATTTACAAGAGCTTCGGGAGACCACGAAAAATGAACTGAATACGGTGGGTTTGGCGTGTAAATTTTTCTGTCTGCTGGGTTTGTGTATAAATATAATGGTTCTGAATTATCATTTAAGTTATATTCAAAAACTTGAATGCGATATGAAGAACCATAAGTTAAGCTTGTTATATTTACCGTATTTCCTGTTCCTGTGTATATAACTTTTGTATTTGAACCAGAAATTGCAAGAGCAGATGTGAAAATTGAATTGCCTGAATAAGTTGTATTTGCAACCGGTGGAAGATAACTGTCTTCGTATTCCGTGCATGTAACTAAGCAATATTCACCGTTTCCTCTATCCCAAGAAATTTCGGCAAAATTATAGAGTTTATCTATAATTGTTATTAAACTTGCCTGTTGAGTTGGTGCAGTTGGTTCTGTTGGTGGCTCAACTGTAATAGTTACAAAAACATGTCCTACTTTACCATTTGCAGTTCCTACATGAGAATATAATTTTAGTTCTGTTGTTTCGGTTACAACAGGTGCAGTAATTTCAATTTTTCTGTGATTATCATACAACGATGTCATGTTTCCATTGTCTAAAACCCAATAAAAAAACATTGGTTCTCCGTTTGAATAATCAGAGATGTAGCCAAATTCTTTGGTTTCTCCGCTAATCATTGAAAATGTTCCGTTGGCTGTTATTGGTTCGTTGCCGTAAGGATTTGGAGTTAATTCAAATTTATCGCCGATTATTGTGTAATTGCTAATATCAACAGCTGTTTTTGCTGGGTTTAATACAGAAGACTTGTATTCATACGCATTAGAAATTACTTTTGCCATTAATACTCTGCTTACATTATTATTTCCATCAACAATTATTTGTGGATTTTCAATATCAGAACGATTAACTTTATATAATCCTCTTGCTAAATTTTCAACAACTTTTATTCCTTCGCTATTTTCTTTAACAACAATGATTTTGCATAACCTTTCAAGATATTCATCATAAATTGGAGAGGCTTCAATAATTATTTTTGAGCCAAAAACTTGATTTCCATTTAATAATTGTTCATTTATATCAGTATCTGTTAATTCAAAAGCATTTGAAAGTATTTTTGCAAATTGTGCGACTGAAATAGGATTACCAACATTAAAATTTTGATTTGGGTCTATCCAATTCTTATTTCTAAGTGTTTGAACATAGGGGAACGCCCAGTGTCCGGGAGGCACGTCATCAAAATATCCATTTGAAGTGCTTACGTCAAAATCGTATAAACCAAGTTTTACTGCTGCTCCGACAATAACTTTTGCCATTGCTCCTCGTGATAAGTCGTTTTCTGTTCCATATTGAATTGGAGAATAACCTTTGAAAAGTCCTAACTCAACACCCTCCTTTACATAATCAAAAAACCAATCTGTTTCAGAAATATCCGCAAACGAATTTGGGTCTTGGAAATAAATTTGGTCTGTTCCTTTAAAATCATTATCTCCTTCTATGGTAAAACTAAAATCATAAGACTGTTCATTAAATTGTGTTGTGTAAAATGATAGGTCTAAATCAAAAACATATTTATTCGCTATAATATTACCATTGTTTAATTTAAAATTATCTTTGTTTGATATAAATGCAGTCGAAATATCAGTAGTTCCAATTTTGAAATTGGATACAGTAAAATTTTAATCTATACCTTCCAATTCAAATTTTACTGTTATTTCTTGTGGCGAACTCGCTTTACCTGCGTATATTTGAATGCCGTGATTGATTTTATTTGGATTAGGGAAGTAATCTAAAATAATTCTTGGGTCATAATTTGTGGATGGAGTTGCAGAAGTTAATGCTGCACTTGTTTTATTTCCACTTCTTAATTCAACATGTAAATGGGGGTCAAGTGTGATAATATTACCATTAGCATCGCATCCTTGTGTTCCTGTATACCCAATTAGTTGCCCTTTTTTAATAACATCTCCAACATATACATTATATGAGGATAGGTGTAAATATATAAATGTTAAATCATATTCTGAATTGTAAATTGCTATTTTTGCAGAACATCCGCCTTTACCAACAACAGTTCCTGCTAATGTAGAATATATTGCAAAAGGTGTTTTGGCTCTATAATCTATTCCTTTATGCTTAAATGTATTGTTATTGCATTGTGTTACAGTTCCTCTACATTTTAAAAATTCACTTGTAATATGTCCTGGGTTTTGTTCTGCAATTGAATTATAGGATTTATTAAAAATAGTATTCACAAATTCTGTATTTCTTTCAAAATTTACATTATTACTATTTGCATAGTATAATTGTCCTGAATTATAATCTTGCGACAAAGTTTGCCCAAAAGACACATTTGCAATCAGAATAAAAATAAAAAGAGCTACCGCTCTATTTATGTTTTTTGTTTTTTTCTTTGTTTTCATTTTTTATTTGTTTTAATCTTATAATATTGATTGTTAAAAAAACATTGTTTTAGAGAATTCTTAAGTTTTCTATTTGTCAACCAAATATCCATTAAAAGTAAAAGCATCATCTTGTGCAGAAATAACTTCTCCTTCTATAACTATTATAGGTTGTGCCAAGCTAATTTCATAATAGGAATAAACTGTTCCTCTGTATATTGGCACATTGTTAACATAGAACCAAGCACCAGAAACACCAGTGTATAAATTTGTTATGTATAATAATTTACCTGCTGGAACAGTATAGTTTGTTGTGAGTAAATTATCTTTAGTTAATACTGTTACCGTCTTATCTACAACAAACCCATTAAGTGATATTTCATTAGAACTTGAAGATAGAATATCTCCTTCTGACAGAATAATTGGTTGAGATAAATTTGGGCATGATTCACTATTACTTCCACCTTTAAAAATTGTAATACCATTAATTAAAATATCATAAACAAGTTGTATACTCATTATATTAGTAATATATAAATTTTTACCATCAGGAACTGTATATGTTGATGTTAGTAAGCTTTTTAAAGTAAAAGGTGTAATATTTGATAAACCGTCAGGATAAATTGGATTAAAAGAATTTGAAATATTTTGAGTTTCCCAGCTTGGGATTCCACTTACAGACATTGTTAAAACTTGTCCACTTGTTCCTTGCGGAATAGCAAGCCAGGCTGTACCATTATAGTATAGCATATCGCCTGTTGCTGGTGTAGCAAGAGTAATATCATCTGTTTTGTCTATGTCAATGTTTACAGGAATGTTAGTTAAATTATTATAACTTCCTGAAAAATCATCACTTGCGTCTGTATCCCAGTTTGTAAAATCTGGAGTATTTGTTAAATCAATGTAACTACCACTAAAAAGTGTCGGTAAATTTAATAAGTCATTGTAGTTTTCGCTAAACAATGTTGGTAAGTTGCTCAAACTATTATAATCACTATCAAAAAGCAAATTTGAATTATCTGTCAGTTCGGATAAATCAACTGGTACAAAAGGTCTATTTATTAAATCATCATAATCTCCGCTAAATACATTTTCGGCTATTTTTGCGTGTAACGCATAAGGTACGCTTAATAATTGACTAGTTCCCATTACTGTTCCGTTTACTGAAATTTCAATAAAATACTCATCTGCATTCCAATCTACCCCACTCATATCTTCAACAGAACCAACATTTAGGTTTATTAGCCCTTGTTCTGTTGTTGTAGTATTGTGTGTCTCATAAAAAACACTTGTTGACAAATCACTTTGCAATATTGAAATAACTATATTAACATTTTGATTTACCAAAACATTTCCGCCTGCATCTCTTAAAACAGCTTGATATTTGAATTGATTTGGTGTCTGTGAAAATGCTACTACTGTTGTTAGTAACATCAATGCTAAAAAACATGATTTTTTCATACTAATTTATTTTCTGGATTTTAAATGATTTGATAATTTGATTATTTTGAAAAACAGATAACAGATATATTCCGTTTGAATATATCGAAAAATCTATTTGTTCTGTCATGTTTACAATTTGTCTTATTTGCAATATTTTCCCTGTAATATCGGTTAATTGGTATTGCATTTTTTCATATAGTTCATTTTCAATCTGCAAGTTAATAAAATTTGTTGTAGGATTAGGATAAATAATCATATCAATTTGTGTCTCAAAACTTTCAACAGTAGTAATAACATAATTATTTTGATGAAATCCTTGTGTTATAATAATATTTCCTGAAACATGAGTTGTCGTTAGAACTTCTCCGACTGACCAATCTAATTGATATGTAGCATTACTGAAACT
>JAOZLS010000175.1 GCA_029934705.1 Bacteroidales bacterium
AGTGTTAAAAAGAAGAAGTGATATCTTGAAAAAGTATTTGTAGTTTATTTCTAATTAATTTTTATTGCTTATCATTATCTTTTTTGTTATAACGGTATTGTCATCTGTAATTATTTCTAAAATATATAAACCTGTTTTTAAGTTAGAAGTATTTAATTGAATTTTATTTAGTCCTACTTTTATATAATTTTCAAGATTATATTTTTTCCCAACTAAATTATAAATCGAAATATTTGATAACTCGTAGTTTATATTGTTAAAAATAAGGTTAATATATTTATTTGTTGGATTTGGGTATATAAAAATATCTTTTTGTAATGAAACTTCGGAAGGAATATCATAAGATGTTAGCTCTCCTAGGCAATCAAAATCATTATTCAAGCAAATTAAATCGTAAGTAATAGTTTTATTTGTATTAACATTTATAATTATAAAATTATCGCCTTTGTATGGACCAAGCCCCATGCCACTACCAATAAAAGTAATATTGTCGTAATTGTCGTACATTACATTAGTACTTTTCCATGTTGCACCAAAATCGCCTGCAAACATTACGGTGTTATTGGGTAGGTTATGAAAAAGAGGTTCAACTTCCGACCAAAAATTTATCGAATCAGCTCTTCCCGCTGTACTATTAGGTATAATATCTCTATATATATTATAATTTTCACGCCATAATATTTGATGAAAGAAAATGAAAATATTATCGACTAATTCGGAATTTTCATTAACAGTATTTTGTAGAAAAATTAGCTGTTCACCAGAAATATTCCACTTGTCAATGTTTGGATCTAAAACAATAAATAAATCATTTTCATATATAAAATTAAAGTATGTACTACCATATCTGCTTTCAAATAAGTCTCTGTCATACATGTCATGGTTTCCTACTGCAAAATAGATAGGTAAGCCAAGGTTTAAAATGTCGGAATCTACTTCGTCCCAATCTTGTTCAGAAGGACTTTTGACAATATCGCCTGTAAAAACACCAAATTTAATTTCGGATCTGGATTGTATATAGCTGAACTTTTCTTTAAAAGGAGGGTGCAAACCAATATTATCAACTCCTGGCTGACCATAGGTATGTCCTGCTACAAAAAACGAATATTGATTTTGTGAAAAAAGAGCTTGTCCAATAAATAAAGTGAGTGTGAAAACAATTACTTGAGAAAGTTTCATTTCCTTAAAATTAGAGTCGTAAATTATTTGTAATCTACAACAAAAGCCTCGCATTTGCGAAGCTTTTGTTGTATAATATTTATAAAAATATTAAGCTTTTTTGTATCTTTTGTTGAATTTATCAACACGTCCTGCTGTATCCACAAATTTCATTTTACCTGTATAATAAGGATGTGATGAGCTAGAAATTTCAATTTTAACTAAAGGATACTCTGTTCCTTCAATATCAATAGATTCTTTTGTTTTTACAGTTGATTTAGTAATAGTAACATTTCCGTTAGACATGTCTTTAAATACTACACTGCGATAATCTTGCGGATGTATTCCTTTTTTCATGTTGTTGTTATTTTATTATTTATTTTGTGCTTATTTTAAATATTTTCAGCTCGCAAAGTTAGTTATCTTTATTTATTTATCAAATATATTTTGTATCTTTTTGAAATTCTTTTTACATCTTAGAAAAATTAATACATTTACGCCACAAAAATAATACTAATGATTGATAATTATATTAAACCAGTAGAGAATATTCAGCAAGAATTAAAGGAATATCTTCTAAA
Source organism: Bacteroidales bacterium (assembly GCA_029934705.1). GTDB lineage: Bacteria > Bacteroidota > Bacteroidia > Bacteroidales > JAADGE01 > DZBS01. The sequence goes on from JAOZLS010000175.1 coordinate 1,740, forward strand.
AAGTAAACTTAAAGCTCTAGTCCTTGGTGTGTCTGGCGGTATTGATAGTGCCTTGTGTGCAGCTTTGGCTGCTCCAGTATGTAATGAACTAGGTGTAAAGCTTATTTGCCGAAGTATTACAATATCTACAAACAAGCAAGACGAAATTCAACGAGCTAAGGATATTGGTAATGCTTTCGCAACTGATTTTAAAGAAGTTGACCTGTCCGATGTATATGATTTCCTATTGCCTAAAATTGCTGAAGACGAGAAAATAGTTGATAAATCAGACAGAGCATTTAAAATTAGAGGAGGAAACTTAAAAGCTAGAATTCGTATGATGTATTTGTACGATTTAGCCGCAAAAGAACATGCAATGGTTTTATCAACAGATAACTATACCGAATTATTGCTCGGCTTTTGGACTCTTCATGGCGATGTAGGCGATTATGGTATGGTGCAAAATTTATGGAAAACCGAAATTTATGCAATGTCAAAGTTTATGGCTTCGGAAATGAACGATAAGAAAAAATCAAAAGCCTTAATTGATTGTGTAAATGCTGTTCCTACCGATGGTTTAGGAATTACAAACAGCGATTTAGAACAAATTGGTGCTGCAACTTACGAGGAAGTTGACCAAATACTTATAAAATTGCTTAAAAATCCTAAAGACAAGTCGTTAGTTGGAAATAAAGTAGTTCAACGAAAAAATAATTCTGAATATAAAAGAACAAATCCGTTTAATCTTTCGAGAGATAAAATTACAGATAAACCATATTTCTAAAAAAATATTATGCTTTTTAAAATATATGAAAAGAATACAGCTTATAAAGATATTCTAAAGGTAGTTAAAATAATTGAAGATGGTGGAGTTGTCGTAATTCCAACCGACTCGGTATATGCAATTGCCTGCGATATACGCAAGCCAAAGGCTATTGATAAAATAGCAAGAATAAAGGGAGTAAAGCCCGAAAAAGCTAAATTCTCTTTTATATTTAGCAGTTTGAGTTCTATTGCCGAATATACCAAGCCAATGCCAAACGATATTTTTAAATTATTGAAAAAGAATTTGCCTGGACCTTTTACATTTATTTTACACGCCAATAATAAAATACCAAAAATATTTAAAAATAATAAGAAAACTTTGGGGGTTAGAATCCCAAATAACAGTATTGCATTGCAAATTGTTGAGGCTCTTGGTAGCCCCTTAATTGTAACTTCTGTTCACGACGACGATGAAGTTTTGGAATACACAACCGATCCATCGTTAATATACGAAAGGTACGAAAATAGCGTTGATATGGTTATTGATGCTGGGTATGGAAATAATGAAGCATCAACTGTTGTTGATTGTACCTCAGGCAAAATTGAAATATTAAGAGAAGGAGTGGAAGAGCTAATAGTGTAATTATTTACAAGTCTATAAATTATTAATAATATAAAATTATTCAAATGTTATCAACAATTTTTAATCATAAATCAATAAGAAAATATAAGTCTAAACCAGTTGAAGACAAAGTTTTAGATGAGATATTGAAAGCCGGAATACGTGCATCAAATACTGGAAGCATGCAGGTTTATAGTATAGTTGTTACTAAAGATGAAGCTATAAAAGAAAAGCTTTGGGAGCAACATTTTAAGCAAAATATGGTAAAGGAAGCACCAGTTGTTTTAACTTTTTGTGCCGATTTTAATAGATTCAATAAATGGTGCAACTTGCGAGACGCTAAGCCAGCTTACGATAATTTTTTATCGTTTTATACAGGTAGTGTCGATGCCGTAATTGCTGCACAAAATGTTGCACTAGCTGCCGAAGCTCATGGTTTAGGTATTTGTTATTTGGGTACAACAAATTATACAGCCGACAAAATTATTGAAATATTAGAACTTCCAAAAGGAGTAGTTCCTGTAACAACCTTAGTACTTGGTTACCCTGATGAGTCGCCAGAGTTAACTCCTCGACTTCCTGAAAGAGCAGTTATTCATAACGAAAAATATAACGACTTTTCGGATAGCGAAATTGAAGAGATATACTCTGAGTTAGAAAACACTGATTTTACAAAAGAACTAATAAAAGAAAATGAAACGGATAATTTAGCTCAAATATTTACCCAAAAAAGATATCCAAAGGCTAATAATCTACATTTTTCAAAAGTATTATTAGATGTAATAAAAAATCAAGATTTTTTTAATAATAATGAATAAAAAGTATGGAATTGTTTTGGTAGTTATCTAAAATAATTACATCTTTGCAGTCTCAAAAATGGTGGATGTAGCTCAGTTGGTTAGAGTACCGGATTGTGGTTCCGGGTGTCGCGGGTTCAAATCCCGTCTTCCACCCAAAATTTAAAGCATTATAAATGAAAAATTTATGATGCTTTTTTTTGTGATTTAAAACAGCAAAATTTGTTGAAAAAATTGGAATAGATTTAAAAGAAATTTCTAAACTTATTAAAGAATTAAAAATTGAGGATAAGATTTTTTCTCCCAAGAGATGTTATTACGATATTAATAAGTAATAAATAATGACCTTCCAGCGTGCATAGCACCTGGAAGCGTCTGATAATTGACAGTTGATAGCAGCTAGAAGCATCTGACAGCTGGCAGATAAGCCAATGACTTAATATGCCTGCGAGTTTTTTCTATTTAATCTTACCGTCTTTTATTATAATAGGTTTAAAACCGTCTTTTTTTTCTTCAAACTGAACAGCAATAAAGTCTGCATTTGTTATAATTGCTTCAATTGCATTGTTTAATTCTTCATCATAAACAACTATTGTTTGAAAATGTTTACTTATTATTTTTATATTCTTTCCAAATTGCATCGAGACTAAAACTGTACAGCCTTTTTCTTTTAAAGCATCAGTTATAGTATTACCTTTTTTTGATGAACCATGAGTGTCATCTAGTGTCTTAAATTCATTTATGTAGTCTTCTACTAAGCTGAACTCAAATGTTTTGGTATTTAATTCGTAAATTCCAAACTTGTCTGAATCACCAAAATGTTTTTTCTCAAATTTGTTGTCGTTTGATAATGCAAAGGCAATATTTATTATTTCTGTTCTCATAATTTCATTTTTAGTATTTGAAAGTCTAATATTAATAAAAAATAATAATTTTAAAGAATATTTCTTTGTGATTTTATAACAAAAGGTATGCACAAATAAATATTTATATTTCTTCCAGCATTATTAAAACCAATATCTTTTAACAAAGATAGGTGACTTGAATATACCTTATTTGTTATGTTTGTTACATTTATCCCAAATTGTAAATCTATAATTTTTAGTTTTTTGTTAAAGTTTACGCTTGCATTATATATTGTATATGCTGGAGTATTCGTCTCAAATAGTGAAGGAGTATTTTGTGTCAAAGCTGAATTTGAAGAGAATGAAAAATTTATCTTTTCAAGAAATTTAATCTTTTTTATTTCTACCCTAATTTCGGTTTTAATTTTATTTGCAGGAATATAAGGTAAATAATTGTCATTCTCTTGTATTCCTGTAACGTTGGAGTATGTTGCTCTTATATGTAGCCAATCAAAAGGGTGGGGGTGAATATGAATTCCTGCTTCACCTCCGTATAATTTGGCATTGCTTTGTAAATATTCGTAAATATAATATCCACCAGTAATAGTGTCGTTTGTGGGCGATAAAAATATATAGCTTGATATTTGATTATTGAAAATTGCAATGTCAAATGTAAAATATTTATAATGAACATGTAAGCTTAAGTCTTCTTCAATATTTTTTTCACTTTTTAGTAAATTATTTCCTACTTCATACCTTATGCCATGCTGACCATTGGCTGTAAGTTCCGATAAGTTTGGAGCTCTGAAACCCGCTGCAACATTAGCTCTGAAAAAATATTTGTCATTAATATTATATGTAATACCGCCAGAATAACTTATGTTTTCATTTTCGGAATTTACCGCTTCTTTATATTGCATGCTTCCTAAAAGTCCGTCTTCGTCGGTTTTTAAACTATGAATATCGTACCGCAAACCTGCTTGTGTATTTATATTCTTATTTATTTTATATTGAAGGAGTGTAAACACAGCATAATTTGAAATTTCGGCATTTGGAATAATATGGTTTATTCCATCATTAATATTTTTTTTGTTCATCCCTTGTACACCCGAAATAATATCGAAATTGTTTTTTATAGGCAAAGTGTATCTTATACTGTAGTTAGCTGTATTTAGATTTAGCGAAATGTTTTTTTCGCTAAGTTTCCGTAAATTGTTTTGGTACGATGCATTTATTTCAAGCCTAGAGTTATTTATGAATATTTTATTTTTAATTGAAATAACATTATTTGTTAAATCTTGAAACCACAATATTGGCTCTCGTCCTCTTTCAATATTATAAATTGGAGGAACAACTAAACCTAAATTTTCATTATTATATTCGTAAAACAAATTAAAAATATAGTGTCTTTTATTTATACCGAAATTTGCTTTTACCGATTTTTCATTAAACCTAGAGTTTGGAATGTAATTGTTTTCTCCGTCAGTGTAGTCGGCATGGTTTTTTAGTCCAGTCCAAATTCCCCAATTTATTTTCTTTTCAGCACCTTTAATCGAAAAGTTATTCGAGAAACCTTTTGTGCTCGAAAAATAATTTGCATTGTATTTGCCATTTATCTCTCCTGGTAAAGCTGGCGATTCTTTTATTATATTTATTACACCACCTATTGCATCGGAACCATATAATAATGACGACGGACCTTTTATTATTTCAATTTTTTCTATTCCAAATTCATTAATGCTTAACGGATGATCTGCCGACCATTGTTGATTTTCGTATCTTACACCATTATTTAGTACTAAAATCTCATTCATTGATAAGCCTCTTATTACAGGTTTTCCAATTCCTGCACCTTTAGATATAATATCAACGCCTGCTACTTGCGATATTGCCTCACTTAGATTAAACGAACCTTTATTATTGAACTCTCGGGCACTTAAAACATCAATTTTTATCGCATTTTCGTGCTGAGTCGAAATTTTTCCGCCAGATATTACAATTGCAACTGTCTTAAAATCCGATTTTTCCATCGAAATGTCTAATATCTCATTATTCTTTGTGAAATTTATTATTCTTACTTCAGATTTATAGCCAATAAATGAAAATCTAATGGTAAATTTCCCTTTCGGAATATCAGTAATTTTATATTCGCCTTTTACATTACTAATAATTCCTTTATTAAGTTCAGGAATAATTACATTTACTCCAGTAATTAGATCTCCCGAAAAACTGTCGGTAATTTTCCCACTTAATATGTTTTGGGCTATTATTAAACTTTGGCTAGCAAATAGTATAAATATTAATAATTTTATTTTCTTCATTACTTTGTTTTTTCTTGCATTACAATAAAATCACCCTTGCTAACTCCTGTTAGTTCAGCTATAATATCACACTTTATCATTGATAAAAAGATAATTTTATTATTTCCGCTACCTAATAAAGCTTCTAAATTTCCCATTCCTTTAGAAATAATAAGGTCGGCATTATTGAATATTGCCTGAAATTCAGCAGAACATTCCTTTATAATTGTCGAAGGAGCATCGTGTCCATTAGAAATTACCTTTGCAACTTTATCCATTTGCACAAAATTAGCATCATTAATTGTAGCATCGTTAAGCACAGCACCACCTCTCACAGCATAGTAAATATTTTTATGATTTATGTGTTCAATAAAAAGTTTATCCATAACTATTTCACCAGCATTGTCGCCTAGGTAGAGTATTGTTTTGGCTTTTTTTATCATTTTATTTAGAAGAATAGAGTCATCTACCGCAAAATCAGAATTTAAAACCATTTCTACAGTTTTGTCGATATCTGAATCTGGGCTTCCTATAATATCAATTATATTTCCTGCAATAGACATTTTCAATGCAGTAATAAATGGGTTTTCAGAATTGCTTATTTTTTCTTTTAACTCTTGGTATTTATTTAGTAGAAGCTCGTTTATTTCTTGTTTCTCTTCAAAATATAAATCCTTTACATTCAGTTTCTCTTTTATTTTGTCGTGAGCTTTTTTTGCAATTTCTGGAGCTATCTTATTTGTGAAATCTAGTTCCGACAAGTAGCCTAAAAAATCTTTAAATAAAATATTTTTTTCTTCTACCGATGCCTCATTTTTTGAAAGCAAACGGGTAAAAGCATTAATTTGGCAATTTATACAACGATAATCCATATTTTTTTCCTGCAAATATGTGAAAAAAATAATTAAAATGAGAATATTCTCATAATTATTCACTGTATATATTTTAATCCTCTGCCAAAACCATTATTTTATCTCCCTCAGAGAAATTTATCATTTGTTGTTTGTCAGGGTTAATATTTACCCCATAATTATCTTTTTGCGAGTGTGCTTGTTTAGTATATCTATACCCAATTGCCGTTTCTCCTCTTAGCGATGCAGCTTCTATTATTGTATAAAAGTTAATGTCAGTTTCTGTCGATACATATTTTCCTGCATCTTTTAAATATATTTCAGAACCATCAGAGTCAAATAAATCATCAAAAACCGCCTTTAATTCTCTCGATTCTGACAATTGTGAGAGCATGCCACTTATTAAATTTTCACTTATTATAAAATCATCTGCTTCTGTAACTTCAGCTAGTATTCTGTTCTCAACAATATTCATTTCACTTACAATATTTACCTTCCCCGTTCGGCTCAGGCTGTGCCCCCCGTTCGGCTCAGGCTGTGCCTGAGTCGTTCTATGTATCAGTTCACTGTCT
>JAOZLS010000176.1:0-4446 GCA_029934705.1 Bacteroidales bacterium
TAAATTAACTTTTCTGCAATTTGCAATTGTCAGTCGCGCCCCGACTTTATGGACAAACACCAATTATACTGAAATAAAGTTGAGACCACTCCGAAAAATCAAAATTTGGATAGAAATAGGTCTGATAGCTTTGTTTATTAACAGTAAATAAGACAGATAGGTTTCCTCGTTTTGCAAATACATTCGTCTGACCGGTTTTCGGAGCAGACTCAAAAGTTTAATCTTTTTTATCATCAGCAAATTTTCTAATTTTAATATTTAGGTAGGCAAATAAGACTGTCATTACAGGGCTTATTATATTGAAAAAAGCATAAGGAAGATAATCAATTGTTGAAACTCCTAGTACTCTGGATTGTGTTGCTCCACATGTATTCCAAGGAATTAACACCGACGTTACAGTTCCTGAATCTTCTAATGTTCGACTTAAAACTTCGGGTTTTAGGCCTTTTTCTTTATAAATATCGGCAAACATTCTGCCTGGCACAACTATTGAAATATATTGATCGGAAGCTGTTGTATTGAAGAAAATACATGTTGCGGCTGTCGATGCGACAAGCGAACCTGTAGAGTTTACCCATTTCATTATAGAGTCAACAATTCGTTGCAACATACCGCTAGATTCCATTACTCCGCCAAATACCATTGCCGAAATAATTAGCCAAATAGTTGGTAACATTCCTGCCATTCCGTTTGTGCTAAAAAGCTTATTCATGCTCGGATCTTCAGTAATAATTTTAAAATCGCCATACATTGCACCAATAATACTTTTATAGGATGCAAGTGCATAATTATCTGTTATTCCTGAAAATTCTTTAACTATTTCGGGCTGAAAAATTATTCCAAAGATACCACCAACAATAGTTCCTAATAGCATTGCAGGAATTGGCTTTACTTTCTTTATAATTATAAATATTAAAAATATTGGTACAAACAAAAGCCATAACGATAAATTAAATGTTTCTGAAATTACATTTTGAACACTGTCTATTTGAACTTCTTGTGCTTCAAAATCGAAAGTAAATCCCATTATTAAAAATATTACTAAGGTTATTGCAATAGAAGGAAATGTAGTGTACATCATGTACCTAATATGTGTAAATAAATCGGTGCCAGCCATTGCAGGAGCTAGATTTGTGGTATCGGAAAGTGGCGACATTTTATCGCCAAAATAAGCACCCGAAATTATTGCTCCAGCAGTAATTGCTTCATCAATTCCCATTGCATTTCCTATTCCTAACAAAGCAACTCCAATTGTAGCTATTGTGGACCACGAACTTCCTGTTGCCAAAGAAACTAACGCACTTATTATTACTGCTGCAAATAAAAATATTGAAGGATGAAGAACATCTAGTCCGTAATAAATTAAAACTGGAATTACACCACTCATTAGCCATGTTCCAGAAAGAGAGCCTATTAAAAGGAGTATTAATATTGCTGGCATGGACTTTCCTATTGTCTCTACAATATTTTCACGCAAAGCCATCCAATTTCCACCATTTTTTAATGAAATTACTGAGGCAACTGCTGCTGCAAGCATTAATGCTATTTGATTTGAACCAGCTAGTGTATCGTCTTTCCAAATTGTTACATTTAAGGCTAATAGTATTATTAAAAAAATTATTGGTACAAAAGATTGGAATAAAGTAGGTCTTTTGGCTTGAGTTTTGCTTATGCTCGTCATGTAATAAATTTATTATTTTTTAAAGCCTAAATGTAAGAAATTATTTGAGAGTGAAAAAAAACTTTATTTTTTTTTAGAAAAAACAACAAAAACAGCAGAACACACTAAATAACAAGACCTTACATGCAATTACTTATATTGATTGTAGAGAAAAAGGTAAAATATTATAAGCTTTTGGTAATTTTAGGTAAACACCATGTACAGTAATGAGAAATAGACATAACAAGACATGGCACAATATATGCAATAGTGTTATTAGAAAAGAAAACTTAAAAAAATATAACAACAATATAATTTGTGAAAAAGAACTTTAAAATATTATTAGCCGAAGATTTTGAACCAAGCAGAAAAATTATGTCAGAAATTTTGAGTGCTTTAGGTTATGATTACGAAACCGTAGCAAATGGTTATGATGTAATTTTTGCCTTAAAAGACAATAAATTTGATTTGATTTTAATGGATTTAAAAATGCCAATGCTAGATGGTTTTGAAACTATAGAACACATTAGACGTAACCTTAATTATCCTGTAAATACAATACCAGTTATTGCAATGACAGGCATGGACTACTCAGAGTTAAATCAAACGTACAAGGGCGAAGGATTTGACGGAATAATCCAAAAACCGTTCTCACTTGATCAGCTTGACAATTTATTGAAAAAATTATTGTCCAACTCTACCGAGAAAGAGAAAATGAAAATCAGTTAAGTAAAAAGCCGCTAAAAGCGGCTTTTTTTTATTTAAAAGATACTACAAAGAAATTGTTATGAAATAATTCCTAAACAACAAATACTCCAAAATTAGATAAATATTTACCTAGCATTTCAAATCTTTTTTCATGAATTAACATTTCTTTATTATATTTTTTTAATTTCTGAAATTTATCACCTGCATAAGAGTTTAAATCTTCATTATTTCCACTAAATTGTTCTGACGATAGATTATGTAATTTTTCAAATATCTCTATTTTATCTTTTAAATCTTGAATTATATGCTTTTCCGATTTCGCAAATATATAGAGAGTACGCTTCGATAATGACAATAGACTAAGCTCATTCAAAAAAGCTTCTGCTTCTTCAAATTCTATTTTAGTTGTTGAAGACTCTAAAAAAGGTGTCAATTTACTAATTTCATCATAATTTAATATATCAAAAATTGCCTTATGTTCTTTTTCAACAGAAAATTTTAGTTTTTCTTGTTCATAAATTTCAACAAATACCTCTACTGCTATATCTTTAATTAATGCTACACCACGACTTGTAGAAATTAGTGTTTCAAGCTTTTTTGCTTCTTCTAAATTTGTGTATATTGAACATAAATAGCCATTGCCTATTTTATTTTGCCAGTCGTTAATATTAACACTTACAATAATTGCAAAAGAAAATGAACTTAGCTTCTTTCTCAACATATACTTTAATAATACCGGATGATATTGTATAAATTCATTCATTGGGTAGAAGTATTAGGGTTAATAATTAGTCTTATGTATTGGTGTTTTTATAATTACTAAAAGCTCACCTAACAAAAGTATAATATCCGCCATTTTGAAAAGGTCCTCGTTGAGTTTTTCCTGCAATATAAATGTATGTACATTTACAACCAGAAGACCAACTTACTGTTACTTCGCCATTTTCATTTGTATATCCGGCAGTTCCTCCTCCAACACAAGCGAGGTTACCGCCTACTTCGTAACCTACTTTTACTCCTTTTGCTAGCGAACTGTTTGGATTGGTTACTTTTACAGTACATGAGTTTTTCATAATTGGGTTATTTTATTTAGTTCAATTATTATTAATTGTTCTTTAAAATTAAAAATTAATTATTTAATACATATATTCTTTTCCATTATTCTTAAAAATGAAAGAATCATCTTTTTTTTTCAGAGAATAATCAAATTTTAAAACAATTAATCCATTATTATCTATTAAACCGTATTTTGAATTAAATTTATATATTCTATATTCAATTTTATGAGTATTTTTATTATAAATATATGAATAGAAATCAGCACCTATTCCTAATTTAATATACTTTTCACCGTAACCGTTTGAATATGCAAAACGAGGAAATAGAAAATTCAGATCCTTTGTTTTTGCGTTTCGTAGATTATTTGTTGTTTTATTTTTATTTGTTTGCCAAAGCCCATAATTTGCTTGTGGGTTATTTTTGAATTTAATATTGAAATTTGTTAAATAGCGATTGTACTTTTTATTATTAGTGTTTTTATATAATTCCAGGAGTGCATACTGAGCTTCAAAATAATATTTATTTATTTTAGTTGCTTCAATTAATAATTTTTCAGCATTTTTATTGTCAGAATTCTTAATTTCTAAAATTGCGATTGAATATTTTATTTCTGAAGATTTAGGGTGTAAATTATTTAGATTGTATAATTTATTTTTAAGACTATCAGTATCTTGCACTAAATTTTCTTTTAATGTCTTTTTTATTAGGTAGTTGTATGAATTCAGCTCCTCTGCTTTATATAAATATTTCAATGCATTAACTTTTAATTTTTCGGACAATGAATTATTCTCTAAAATACTAAGTTCAAACAATGACTTTGCAATTTTATAATATGTTTCAGAATTAAATTTTGCAAGATCTAATGCTTTATTATAAGAATCAATTGCAGATTTTAGAAAAGCTGTATCACTTTGAATATTTTTATAAAAATAATTATAATAATCACCTCTTGCCAAATATCCTTCATAATAATTTCCGTCAATAATTAGAGCAGTATCAATAAGAGCTTTTGCATGAAC
>JAOZLS010000176.1:4456-8468 GCA_029934705.1 Bacteroidales bacterium
GGCGAATTTTATTAACACGTCAACTCTTCGAGGATTATTTTTAAGAGCAGCTAAATATTTTTTTTCAGCTTTAGAATATTCTCCAATTATCTCATATACTTTGGCGAAACTCAAATTGAGTAAATAATATTTATTGTTATATATATTTGCTTGTTTTAGAAGCTTTATAGCCTTTTCGTAATTATAACGTTTTGTTTCGAGTTCTGCATATTTAATATAAATATATTGGTTTTCATTATCAACTGATAATGCTTTCTCAAAATTTAGCTCTGCATCATCATATTTGTTCATTATTGTATAAACAATACCAAGATTAATATAACCTTTACTAATTTGGGGCTGTAATTTGATAATTTTATTAAATTCTTCTATACTTTTTTCAAATTCACCTTCGATTATTAATGTTTTTCCTAAATTCGCCTTTGGTTCTGTCCAAATAGGCATAAAGCTTATTGTTTTTTTAGTATTTATTTTTGATGATTCTAAATCATTTCTTTTTTTATACAATTCTCCTATCAAATTATAAGGAAATACAGCATAAGGGTCAATTTTCATTATACTGTCACATTTATTTATACCCTCATCAAATTTTTCGATATCATTTTCTTCAAGAATTAAAACAGCTTCAAGAAATAATTTCATGATAATATTGCTTTTTATGATAAGTGGACTTTCTTCATATAATTTCATAGCATATCCCATCTCTTTTATTGCATATATTATATTATCTGTGTTTGGTTTAATGTCTGTGCCTTTTATATATTGAAATCCGATATATTCGGCGTCTTTAACAAGCTCCGTGTATAAACGATTTTTGAGTATCGTATATTCATTATTTGATATTAATGATTGTAAAATATAGAGTATATGATATGCATTATTGGGAATATTTATTTTTAAAGATACATTAATACTTCCCACATTACTTTTGTCTGATTCCCAAGCGTAAGTACAAACTTGTAATCTGTTATAGAAATTATTATATATCATGGATGTTATGCTATGTGGTGATTTGAGACTTCTTTCCAAAAAGAATGATTTATCAATATCCCATATCTTAACATGCCTGTTCATATCACTAATATATATATATTTACTTGAAGCGTCAAAAACGGCTTTTTGGGAAGTTGATAAATAAATTCTAGACAATTCTTTTTTTGAGGTTATATCAATTAATTTAGACACTCCTCGATTATTTGTGTATAAAAGATTTTTTTTATTTGGAGATATTTCGTAATCTATTACATGGTTTGATTTTAAACTGAATTCAATATAACTGTTTTTCAAAAAGTCATATTTAATTATATTCCCATTTGAAATTCCCCATATAAAGTCATTCTCTTCATCAGATGTTATTTTACTCAATGAATATTTTAGTAAATACTCTGTGCAATTACTGTTACTATTTAACAAACTGTCAATCGAGAATACTCGAAGTTTCTTATCTCGGCTAGTTGCTATAATTTCATTTTTCATTATATTAAATGATAAATAACCTTGATTAAAAGGTTTAAATTTGGTTAAAAGTTTTGCTAATCGCCAATCCCATATATATAGTTCTCCGTTATAATCAGAAGAAATGATATAGTTCCCATCGGAAGAGAAACATAGTCCTGTAATTCCGGAATTTTGAGGGCCAATGATATTTTCATATCTCTTTGTATTATCAAATTTCTTAATATCCCAAATTCGAATATACTTGTCTTCATTTCCTGTTGCAAAAATATTGGGATACATATTATTGATTGTAATTTCTCGCTCCGATTGTTTAGAAGATTCTACAAAATTTGATTGACCAATATTTAAAATGAATTTTGGCAATGAATTTTCAATAACAGGAATAAAACGTTTTTTTGATATAGATTGATTAAATGCTACTACAAGATTTTTATTTTTATTATTTACAGGTGTTACATATATTTTATTTTGAATTCCTTTCTCTTTATTTGAGATTGTAGCTAACGCATTATTATTTATTTTTATATTCATTATGGGTGCTTTTTCATAATTTAACTCTATCGTTGAAAACAGCTGCTCATCATAAGTTCCTGAATATATAGGAGTTTGTTTACGATTAGTAGATAACCTGATACTATCTACTAAATAATCACCTAATTCTCCTCCAATAATTAATTGATTATCGTCTTGATCTGATTCACCCATTATTCCTTTAATAAGAAAATAGGTAAATGCTCCATGACCATTTCCCCACTCGGATCCTTCTACCGACGATTGATTTGCTTGACAAGAGACATATTTTAAAGAATTTGCCCACTGTTGATTCAGTATTTTTTGAGTCATTACTCTATTTTCTTCTGTCGTTATAAGTTTCCCTGCACGGCATGCATCCAAAATAATTATTACTTTTACGTTTTTGGAACTGGCCAAACTAGCCCATTGGTTGTTAATAAAATCTAACCCTATTGCACCTTCTGCACTATAATTCCCATCTAATGCGACTTCAGTCATTAACAAATATGTGTTTGTTTTATATAAAACATCTGTATTCCCGTGTCCCGAGAAATAAAAGTAAATAACATCTCCAGAATTTGACTTGCTTATAAGTCTATTCATTTGAAGCATAACAGGAGTCTTTCTGGCTTTCTCATTTAAGAATAATTTAATATTAGCTGTATCAACATTATCAAATGCAGTTAACAGTTTATAGAATGATAATGCATCATCATCTGCATAGTTTAAATCCTCTATATTTACATAATCTGATACTCCGATAATGATACCTCTAATTACTCCCTGTTTTTTTTGAGAGTTTATTATAACATTTGATCCGCTTTGGCTGAATGTAACTATTGTAAATAGTAATGAAACTATTAATAGAATTATTTTTTTCATGTAACTTTTTTTAGTTATAATTTCTCAAATATATTATTACTCAATTAGAACAAAAGCAGCCCATTTGTCTGCTGTATATTTAGCTTTAAATTTGTTTTGTATAGTTTTAAATGCTTCTAGAACTTATAAACCAGAAAATGTTTTTAAAAAAAAAAATCCATAAATCTATGCATCAGAATCTTTCCATAAATAAAAAAGCTATTATACTTCAGCATTGAAAAAGCTTTCATTAAATCGCATATATTAATTATAATTTATTTTTTATTTACTTTTTTTCGTTTTGTTTATTATAAAATAATTACATGTAAATATTTTCGCTTCAAAGTTTTAATTAATTATTATTTCGTAATAAACATCAAATTTGAAACAGAACCTGTGTTTTTATTATTAATTCGAGAAGTATTAACTGTATTAACTCCTTTTGTCTTATATGAGTTATTTACTAAAAGCATAAAACTGTTAAATCCTTTATAATCTAATTTGCCTTGGTTAGTAATAACTGAATTTAAATCAATAGGATTTTCGTCTGCAAAAACTTTATAAATCTGTTTACCGTAAGGAGGATAAAAGCCGTTAATAAAAATTGGCAAAATAATACTATGTTCCTTAGTAATCTCACATTCTACTGAAGTTATGTCTCCAATAGGGAAAATTGGCTTTATTATTCCATCAGGATTAATTTCTATAATATTAAAAAAAGCATCTTTATTTCCAACATTTGTAATTTTAAGCATTACTACATTTTGTTTACCAAAAACAATTGTACCGTCTTGATAATAATCATCTATATTTAAAGTATCTTTAATAATAACATCACCGTATTTATTTTTTAAAATGTCTCCATTTAAGTTTCTTTGTAGTGAAACAGGAATAAAATCGAGAATTATTTTATAATCGGAATCCTCAATCATTAAATTCTTGATAAACAAACCCTGAGTATAATTTTTCATATATTGTATCAGTAAATTTATAAATTTATTAGTTGAATTCAATGTTTGTGTTTTTTTTATAATAATTCCTGATTTTGCATCTTTTACAGTAATTTCAGTATTTTTTATTTGTTTATTTATATTAATAATAAAATCGGCAATTATTTCATCATCAGTAACATTAGTAATATTATTCAGTTTGTAAAATTCCTGAGTTATTTGTTTTTTTA
>JAOZLS010000177.1 GCA_029934705.1 Bacteroidales bacterium
GTGACAGATACATTCTTGGTAAAGCAGCTAAGGCTCTTATGACTAAAGAGGGTACTTTCGTTATTAACGGAGCAGAAAGAGTTATTGTATCTCAATTACACCGTTCTCCTGGAGTATTCTTTAGTCAAAGCATGCACGCTAATGGTACTAAATTATATTCTGCTAGAATAATACCTTTTAAAGGCTCCTGGATTGAATTTGCAACAGACATTAATAATGTGATGTATGCATATATCGATCGTAAGAAAAAATTACCTGTAACAACACTACTTAGAGCTATTGGTTACGAAGGCGATAAAGATATCTTAGAGATATTTGATTTAGCCGACGAAATAAAAGTTTCTAAAAGTGGACTTAAAAAAGTATTAGGACGAAGCTTAGCTGCTAGAATCCTAAAATCTTGGGTTGAAGACTTTGTTGATGAAGATACTGGAGAAGTTGTGTCTATCGAAAGAAACGAAGTTATTATCGACCGTGAAACAATTCTTGAAGAAGAACATATCGATCAAATTATTGATGCCGATACTAAAACTATTTTGTTACATAAAGAAGGACAAAATAATATTGATTATGCAATTATTTACAGTACTCTTCAGAAGGATCCTTGTAACTCCGAAAAAGAAGCTGTACTACATATATATAGGCAATTAAGAAACGCCGAGCCGCCTGATGAATCTACTGCACGTGAAGTTATAGAAAATCTTTTCTTCTCTGACAAACGTTACGATTTAGGTGCTGTTGGACGTTATAAAATAAATAAAAAACTTGGCATTAATACTCCAGAGGAAACTAGAGTATTAACTAAAGAAGATATAATTGAAATTATTAAACATCTTATTGAACTTATAAATTCAAAAATTGATGTTGATGATATCGATCACCTTAGTAATAGACGTGTTAGAACTGTTGGCGAGCAATTATCAAACCAGTTTGGTGTAGGTCTTGCTAGAATGGCTAGAACTATTCGTGAACGAATGAATGTTCGTGATAACGAAGTGTTTACACCTGTTGACCTTATTAACGCTAAGACTTTATCATCTGTTATTAATTCTTTCTTTGGAACAAATCAGCTATCCCAATTTATGGATCAAACAAATCCATTAGCTGAAATGACTCACAAAAGAAGACTGTCAGCATTAGGCCCAGGCGGTTTATCTCGAGAAAGAGCCGGTTTTGAGGTTCGTGACGTTCACTATACTCATTACGGAAGACTTTGCCCAATTGAAACTCCTGAGGGACCAAATATTGGTCTTATTTCATCATTATGTGTATTTGCAAAAATTAATACACTTGGATTTATCGAAACTCCATACAGAAAAGTTGATGTAGGACAAGTTGATGTATCTAACGATGGAATTAAATACCTTAGTGCTGAGGAAGAAGACGAAAAAGTTATTGCTCAGGCAAATGCAAATATTGATAAAGACGGACATTTCTTAACTGATAAAGTTAAGTCTCGTTCTCATGGTGATTTCCCTTTTATTGAAAAAGAGAAATTAGACTATATGGACGTTGCTCCAAACCAAATATCTTCTATTGCTGCATCTCTTATTCCATTTTTGGAGCATGATGATGCCAACCGTGCCTTAATGGGGTCTAACATGATGAGACAAGCTGTGCCTTTAATGACAGCAGAAGCTCCTATTGTTGGAACTGGTATTGAGCCAATGGTTGTAAAAGACTCTAGAACTCTTATCGTTGCTGAAGGCGATGGTATTGTTGAATATGTTGATGCAGACGAAATTGTTATTCGCTATTATAGAGAAGAAAACGAAAGATTCGTTAGCTTTGAAGATGATACTATAAGATATAAAGTACCAAAGTTCAGAAAAACAAATCAAAATACTTGTTTAAATCAGAACCCAATTGTAAATAAAGGCGATAAAGTCGCTAAAGGGCAAATACTTACCGAAGGTTACTCTACTGAAAATGGTGAACTAGCATTAGGTAAAAACCTTAAAGTTGCATTTATGCCTTGGAAAGGTTACAACTTTGAGGATGCAATTGTTATCTCAGAAAGAGCAGTTCGTGATGATATGTTCACATCTATACATATTGAAGAACATGTACTTGAAGTAAGAGATACTAAAAGAGGTATGGAGGAACTTACTCCTGATATTCCCAATGTTAGCGAGGAAACTACACGTAACCTCGACGAAAATGGAATTATTAGAGTTGGTGCTCATGTTAAACCTGGCGATATTTTAATAGGTAAAATAACACCTAAAGGTGAATCTGATCCTTCTCCTGAAGAAAAACTTCTTAGAGCTATTTTTGGCGACAAAGCTGGTGATGTAAAGGATGCTTCTTTAAAAGCTTCTCCTTCATTACATGGTATTGTTTTCGACAAAAAACTTTTTACTCGCTCAATTAAGAGCCGTAAAATGAGAAGTGCCGATAAACCTTTATTAGATAAGTTAGATGTAGAGTTTAACAAAGAAATAAACGCACTTACAGAAAGATTAATCGATAAATTATTTATTCTTGTTAATGGAAAAACATCACAAGGTGTTAAAGACCATTTAAGTGTTGAAATAATTGCTAAAGGCAAAAAGTTTACTTTAAAGCAACTGCAAGAAATCAATTATCTTGATATTAATCCTGCTAAGTGGACTACTGATAAAGAAAAAAATATATTAATAGGAAGACTATTACATAACTTTTCTTTAAAGTATAAAGAAATTGATAACGGTTTCAGACGTAAAAAATATAGTATTTCAGTTGGAGATGAACTTCCTATCGGAATAGTTCAATTAGCTAAAGTATATATATCTAAAAAACGTAAAATTAAGGTTGGAGACAAAATGGCGGGTCGCCATGGTAACAAAGGTATTGTTGCTCGAATTGTTCGAGACGAAGATATGCCTTTCCTTGAAGATGGAACTCCTGTTGATATCGTTCTTAATCCGTTAGGAGTACCTTCTCGTATGAACTTAGGACAAATTTACGAATCTGTCTTAGCATGGGCTGGTAGAGAATTAGGAGTGAAATTCTTTACACCAATTTTTGATGGAGCATCATTAGATCAAATTAATGAGCAAACCGATAAAGCTGGAGTACCTAGATATGGAGAAACATACCTTTACGATGGAGGAACAGGTCATAAATTTGATCAGCCTGCAACCGTTGGAATTATCTATATGCTGAAACTAGGACACATGGTAGATGATAAAATGCACGCACGTTCTATAGGACCTTATTCTCTTATTACACAGCAACCACTTGGAGGTAAAGCTCAGTTTGGTGGTCAGCGTTTTGGTGAAATGGAAGTTTGGGCTCTTGAAGCATTTGGTGCATCTAATATTCTACAGGAAATGCTTACCGTAAAGTCCGACGACGTTATTGGTAGAGCAAAAGCCTATGAAGCAATTGTTAAAGGAAAACCTCTTCCAAAACCTGGAGTACCAGAATCATTTAATGTATTATTACATGAATTAAGAGGTTTAGGGCTTAATATTACATTGTCTTAAAAACATAAGTAATTTAAGTTTTAGTTTAATATTTTTACTGTTTTAAATTTATAATATGGCTTTCAGACGAAGTAATAAAGCTAACAGCGAATTTTCTAAAGTGGTTATCAGTTTAGCTTCTCCCGAAGAAATACTTGAACGTTCAAGTGGAGAAGTCCTTAAACCTGAAACTATTAATTATAGAACATATAAACCTGAGCGAGATGGTCTTTTTTGCGAAAGAATATTTGGCCCAGTAAAAGATTACGAATGCCATTGCGGTAAATACAAAAGAATACGATACAAGGGTATAGTATGCGATAGATGTGGAGTTGAAGTTACGGAAAAAAAAGTTCGTAGAGAAAGAACTGGACATATATCATTAGTCGTACCTGTTGTTCATATATGGTATTTTAGATCATTACCTAATAAAATAGGTTATCTTTTAGGTTTACCCTCTAAAAAACTAGACTCAATAATATATTATGAAAGATATGTTGTTGTTCAGCCTGGTGTTAAAAGTGGCGATGGAATAAACAAACTCGATTTTCTTACCGAAGAAGAGTATATGGATATTCTTGATACTTTACCTCGAGAAAATCAAATGTTAGATGATGATGATCCTGAAAAATTTATTGCTAAAATGGGTGGTGAAGCAATTCATGACTTATTAGTAAATATAAATCTTGACGAATTAGCCTTTGAATTAAGAGATAAAGCTAATAAAGAAACATCTCAGCAAAGAAAAAATGAAGCTCTTAAAAGACTTCAAGTTCTTACAGCATTGCAAGGTTCGCAGGATATTAACAAACCCGAATGGATGATTGTTAAAGTTGTTCCTGTAATTCCTCCTGAACTTAGACCATTAGTGCCTTTGGATGGTGGTAGATTTGCAACCTCTGACCTAAACGACTTATACAGACGTGTAATAATTAGAAATAATAGACTTAAACGACTTATTGAAATTCGCGCTCCCGAAGTAATTTTACGTAATGAAAAACGTATGTTACAAGAGGCTGTTGATTCATTATTCGATAACTCTAGAAAATCAAGTGCTGTTAAAACAGAAGCTAACCGACCTTTAAAATCTTTGAGCGATAGTTTAAAAGGTAAACAAGGACGATTTAGACAAAACCTACTTGGTAAACGTGTCGATTATTCTGCTCGTTCGGTAATTGTTGTTGGACCAGAATTGAAATTACACGAATGCGGAATTCCTAAAGAAATGGCTGCTGAATTATACAAACCTTTTGTAATTCGTAAGCTTATTGAGCGTGGAATTGTGAAAACTGTAAAATCAGCTAAAAAAATTGTTGACAGAAGAGACTCAGTAATTTGGGATATCTTAGAAAATATTCTTAAAGGACACCCTGTTCTACTTAACAGAGCTCCAACTCTTCACCGTCTTGGAATTCAGGCTTTTCAACCTAAATTAATTGAGGGAAAAGCAATACAGTTACACCCATTGGTATGTACTGCATTTAATGCCGACTTTGATGGAGACCAAATGGCAGTTCACCTTCCTTTAGGTAATGCCGCAATATTAGAAGCTCAAATGCTAATGCTTGCGTCTCATAATATTTTGAACCCTGCAAACGGTGCACCAGTTACAGTGCCTTCTCAAGACATGGTTTTAGGTCTATATTATATTACTAAACCAAGAAAAGATACTCCTGAATACCCAATAAAAGGTGAAGGACTTGTTTTCTACTCTTCAGAAGAAGCAATTATTGCTTATAACGAGCAGGCTGTTGATTTACATGCTGTTGTGAAATTAAGATATAAAGGTGAATTAATAGAAACAACCGTTGGTCGTATATTGTTTAATCAATATGTTCCAGAAAAGGTTGGATATGTTAATAAACTTTTAACAAAAAAATCATTACGTGATATTATTATGGATTTGGTTAGCCAGTGCGGTATGTCCGTAGCTGCCGATTTCCTTGATGATATTAAAAATCTTGGTTATAAAATGGCCTTTGAAGGCGGATTGTCTTTTAACCTCGATGATATTATTATACCAACTGTGAAAAAAGATTTTGTTGACGAAGGCTATGCTCAAGTTGATGATGTTTTAGCTAACTTTAATATGGGAGTTATAGCTAATAACGAAAGGTATAACCAAATTATTGACATCTGGACTCACATAAATGCTAGACTTACTCAGCAGGTGATGAAAGAAATTAGTGAAGATAAGCAAGGTTTTAATTCTATATTTATGATGCTTGACTCTGGTGCAAGGGGTTCAAGAGAACAAATTAGACAGCTTTCAGGAATGAGAGGGCTAATGGCTAAGCCTCAGAAAGCAGGAGCTACTGGTGGTCAAATTATAGAAAACCCAATTTTATCTAACTTTAAAGAAGGTTTATCAGTTCTTGAATATTTTATTTCTACTCACGGAGCAAGAAAAGGACTTGCCGATACAGCTCTTAAAACTGCCGATGCTGGTTATCTTACTAGAAGACTTGTTGACGTTTCTCAAGATGTTGTTATTAGAGAAGACGATTGTAATACACTTAGAGGCCTAGTTGCTACTGCAATAATGCAGAAGGATGAGGTTGTAGAAACTCTTTATGAAAGAATTTTAGGAAGAACAACTGTACACGATGTATATCACCCAAATACAAATGAATTAATTGTAAAAGCAGGCGAAGAAGTAACAGAAACAATAGCTCAAACTATTGAAGATTCTCCTATCGAAAGTGTCGAGATACGTTCAGTTCTTACTTGCGAAACAAAAAAAGGGGTATGTATTAAATGTTACGGACGTAACCTTGCTTCTGGTAGAATGGTTAAAATTGGTGAAGCTGTTGGTGTTATTGCTGCACAGTCAATTGGTGAGCCAGGAACACAGCTTACACTTAGAACATTCCACGTTGGTGGAGTTGCGGGTGGTGCTGCATCAGAAAATAGTATTGTTGCAAAATACGATGGTATAGCTAAATTTGAGGAGCTAAAAACAGTTCCTTCTACAGATGGAGATTATGAAATAGTTGTAAGTCGTATGACTGAACTTAAAATCCATGACGTAAAAACAAATATAATGCTTACCAATTATACTGTTCCTTACGGTGCTAAATTGCGTATTAATCAAGATGCTAAGGTGAAAAATGGAGATCTGATTTGTGAATGGGATCCATATAATGCTGTTATTATTACTGAAGTTTCAGGAACAGTTGCATTTAAACATTTGGAAGAAGGTATTACTTTTAAAATTGAAAAAGACGAGCAAACTAATTATGTTGAAAAGGTAATAATTGAGACAAAAGATAAAACAAAAAATCCTGAAATATCTATTTTAGATAAAGATGGTAATATTATCAATGCATATAACTTACCTGCTGGAGCTCATCTTTCTGTAGAAAATGGACAAGAGATAATCCAAGGAAGTATTTTAGCAAAAATCCCTAGAACTGCCGGTAAAACTGGTGATATTACTGGAGGTTTACCTAGAATTACAGAACTTGTTGAAGCTCGTAACCCTTCAAATCCTGCTGCTGTTTCTGCTATCGACGGTATTGTATCGTTTGGTAACATTAAAAGAGGTAAGAAAGAAGTAATGGTTAAGTCTAAAACGGGTGAAGAACAGAAATACTTGGTATCACTAGCTAAGCAAATTTTAGTTCAGCCAGGAGATTATGTAAAAGCTGGAACTGCACTTTCTGACGGAGCAATTACTCCATCTGACATCCTAGCAATTAAAGGTGCAACAAAAGTTCAAGAATATATAGTAAATGAAGTACAGGACGTTTATCGTATGCAAGGTGTGAAAATTAATGACAAGCACTTTGAAGTTATTGTTAGACAAATGATGCTTAAAGTATATATTGAAGACCCAGGAGATACAATATTTAGAGAAAAAGAAGTTATTGATAAATGGGATTTTAGAGACGAAAATGATAATATTTATAGTCATAAAGTTGTTGAAGACGCAGGCGATTCTCAAAAATTGAAAGCAGGACAAATTGTTTCGGCAAGAAAATTAAGAGATGAAAATTCTTCACTAAAACGTAAAGACTTAGCATTAGTTGTTGCAAGGGAAGCAATTCCAGCAACATCTAGCCCAGTGTTACAAGGAATAACAAAAGCTGCATTGCAAACTAAGAGTTTCTTGTCAGCTGCATCATTCCAGGAAACAACAAAAGTTCTTAATATGGCTGCAATTTCTGGTCGAGTTGACAAACTTGAAGGCTTAAAAGAGAATATTATTGTAGGACATAAAATTCCTGCTGGAACAGGAATGAGAAATTATAAGAAAATTATTGTCGGTTCTAAAGAAGAATACAACATGATAAAAACTGATGATAATATTGAAGAATAATATATAATTATTATAATAAACGAAAAAGCCGATTGTTTAAGTCGGCTTTTTTAAAATAAAATTTATACCATGGAAAAAAAAGCACAAAATAAAAATCGCTTAGATATTGAATTAACTAACGAAATAGCTCAAGGAATATACTCTAATTTAGCTGTTATTTCACATTCAGCATCTGAGTTTATTGTAGATTTTGTACGAGTAATGCCTGGAGTACCCAAAGCACCAGTAAAATCACGTATAGTTCTTACACCCGACAATGCAAAACGCTTATTAAAAGCTTTAAAAGATAATATCTCGAAGTACGAAAGTACTTTTGGAGAATTAAAAGGTAATTTTGACGGACCAGTAATGCCTATGAATTTTGGCGGACCAACTCCCGAAGCATAAACTTATACCAATTTAATTTTATAAAAAAAGAGTCAAAAATTCCGAAGGATTTTTGACTCTTTTTTTCGTTGGTGCGAGCTTGTAGCTCATGTCCGTAACGTTGTGTCCATCTAAATGTATTTCGACATTAAAAAAGTTTTCAATAAATTAACAAGTCGCATGTAGTATTTATCTTTTAGTCTTCATTAGCATTTCTTCAAATTCACAAAAATAAATTTCAGTACTCGCTAAATGCCATCAAATCAACGCATTGGAATTTTAGGCAATGCGACATTAAAATCAAC
>JAOZLS010000515.1 GCA_029934705.1 Bacteroidales bacterium
TAGCTACGGCTTCCGAAACAAGTTCGGAACAAGTTATGCTTGAAATTTTAAGATTTTTTTAACTGAAATATCCATGATAAATATATTTAACACACAATGGAATGATTAAATTTGATTAGTGTTTTTATTAGTGTATTAGTGGCAATAAATTTTAAACAGATGAAAAATCTTCCAATATAGTAGATATCAGTCAAACTAAGTATTAAATTTTAGTATGAAAACGGCTAATAATACCGCTTTTTATAATTAGTTTAAAATTATCTTTTTGGTAATAACGCCATTCGCTGTTTCTACTTTAAAAAGATATATACCTGTATTGAAATTTGATAAATCAATAGTTATTTGAGAGCCTTTAAGTGGAAATTCTTTAAGTATTTTGCCTGTTATATCAGTAATTGTTAATTGTGAGTTATTATCTGATAATGGTAGGTTATTAATTGTAATAATTCCACTAGTAGGATTTGGGTGTATCGAAATATTATTGATATTTGTTTTGTTTATACTTGCTCCTTCAGGTCCAAATACATAAACTACACCGTTATCTTGCACAGTGCTAATAAAAGCAAAATCGCCTTCAATAGCAACGCAATATCCGAATAAACCTGTATCACTTGCGTCGGATGCCGTAAATTCTGCTTGCTGGTTCCATATAGTACCATCTCTTGTATATAAATAAGCAGAGCCTTCGTTTGCTTTGCTCATATCATGGTTTTGACTACCTACAATAACATAGTCGGCAGAAATACTTACAGCTTTTCCGAAAAAATCTTCGCCTGAACCATTATTTGCAGTAAGTTTTGCTTGTTGCGACCAAGTAGTGTTTTCTCGAACAAAAATATAAGCAGCTCCTGTTGCTCCTTCAACAGCATGAGCTCCTGCTACAACTGAATTACCCGAAATAGCTACAGAATATCCCATTGCTGCATCAACACTTGCATCGTCGGCAACTAATTTTGCTTGAAATTCCCAAGTTTCACCATTATTGTAAAAAATATAAGCAGCTCCAGAGTTACTTCCTGCTGCATTGTTGTGCCATGTTCCTGCAACAATGTAGTCGCCATCAATATCTACTGAATTTGCAAAATAATCCCATTCTTCTGCATCATTTTCTATGAATTTTGTAACCTGTGTCCACGTTTCATCTGAGCGATGAAAAACATAAGCGGCACCTGTTCCCAAATCTTCATTTGGAGCTCCTACAACAATATATTCTCCTGATATTGCAACTGTTTTACCAAAATTATCTGCAACTTCGCCATCGTTTGCGTATATTTTAGTTTGAAGTTCCCAAGTTGCTCCATTTCTTTTGTAAATATATGCTGTCCCTGTATTTTCAGTTGTTCCGTTTTTTGCTTGATATGCTCCAACTACGATGTAATCGCCATCAATATCAACTGCTTCGCCAAATCTATCAGCACTTTCGCTATCGCTTGCGGTTAGTTTTTCTGAAAAATTCCAAGTTGTACCTGTTTTTTCATAAATGTAGGCTGCTCCCGAGTTATTATTAATGTCGTCATCTTGAGGTGTTCCAAATACGGCGAAATCACCAGATACAGCAAGTGAATTTCCAAACATATCGTCAGATTGTCCGTCGCTTGCTAATAATAATTGACTTTGTGTTACAGGTTGTGCCTGTATTGTAAACGATACTAGCAGTGCAATGATGAAAATAAATGTAGTTTTCTTTGTCATAATATTCTTCTTATATACATATTTAAATTATTCGTGATAATAACTATTTTTTTTTGATTTAAAAAATCAATTATTATGATGTTTCCGTTCAAGCATTAATTAATTGATCTTTTATTTTATAAATTTTTCAGTTTATCTTCAATTTCAATTGCTAGCCTATTAAATACAGTTTCAAAATCTCCTTCGCCACTAATTACGGCTACATCGTGTTCTTCTTTGTATTTATTAATTACGGGTATGGTCTTAAATTTATGTTGCTCTAAGCGTTTTACAATTTTTTCTGTGCTAGAGTCATAAGGCATTTTAGCTTTTGTTTGGCTACGTTTGTTAAGTCTTCTTATTAATGTTAATGTGTCAACTTCTATTTCAATAATTTTAGAAATTCCTGTTCCGTGTTTTTGTAATATTCCATCTAAAATATAAGATTGAACTAAAGTTCGAGGAAATCCTTTGAAGATGAATCCTTTTATACCTTTTGAGTTTTCAATTTTCTTTTCAATAAGTTTTACTACAATTTCGTCGGGAACTAGTTCTCCACTTTCGTATAGTTCTTTTATTACTATGCCAATTTTGGTTTTTTTCGTTATTTCTTCTTCAAGCATTTTACCTGTTGCAACATATTCTAAACCATATTTTTCAGCCAGAGCCCTTCCTTGCGAGCCTCTTCCTGAACCAGGGTATCCAAAAAGAACTATATTTATTAGCTCTTTGTTTAATTCTTTGGTAATAATTTGTTCTATTCCTGAGTTTACTACTTGAATTGTATTTGCTCCGTTTAGTGCGTGGTAATTTCCTTTTTCTTTGTAGAAATTTAAAACGGGTAGTGTTTTTTCCTTGTATTCTTTTA
>JAOZLS010000516.1 GCA_029934705.1 Bacteroidales bacterium
AAGATGTAAAACGGTAGTTTTAGCCTTTAAAAACCAGATAGTTCTCAAAGTCCCCTTTAGGATGCAAACCGATAGGTTTGGCAGGGGTATAATGACTTTTCGGAGTGAACTTACTATTGAATAATTGAACTATTGCATCATTAAAGAATTTTAATTTATATTTGTGCAAAAAAAAATATGCAAAATAGAATATCAGCCTTATTTGGAATAAGGTATCCTATAATTCAGGGAGGAATGATTTGGTGCTCAGGGCATAAGCTTGTTAGTGCTGTTAGTAATGCGGGAGGTTTAGGGCTTTTAGGTTCTGCCTCGATGACAAGCGAGGAGTTAAGAGACGAAATTCGTAAAACCCGAGAACTAACATCAAAGCCTTTTGGTGTAAATGTACCTTTATTATATATGCACTCCGAGGAAATAATGAATGTTATTGTAGAAGAGGGAGTTAAAATTGTTTTTACTTCAGCAGGAAATCCCAAAACATGGACTTCTTTTCTTCAAGAAAAAGGAATAATAGTAGCACATGTTGTTTCGAACTCAAAATTTGCCGAAAAAGCAGATTTAGCAAATGTTGATGCAATTGTTGCCGAAGGCTTTGAAGCAGGAGGACATAATGGTTTTGAAGAAACAACCACAATGACTTTAATTCCTTCGGTTAGAAAAGTAACAGCAAAACCATTTATTGCAGCAGGAGGCATTGCAACAGGTAGAGCAATGCTGGCAGCTTTAATTTTAGGAGCAGACGGTGTTCAAATAGGAAGTAGGTTTGTTGCATCGACAGAATCTGAGGCTCATCAAAATTTTAAAGATGAAATAGTTAAAGCAAAAGAAGGCTCAACAAATTTATTATTGAAGAAAATAGTACCAGTAAGGTTGCTAAACAATAAATTTAGTAAAGAAATAATAAAAGCTGAAAGTGAAGGTAAAAATAGAGAAGAATTATCGGAACTTTTAGGGCGAGGAAGAGCAAAACTAGGAATGAGCGATGGTGATATTGAAGAGGGAGAACTAGAAATAGGACAAGTTTCGGCAATAATAAATAAAGTAATGCCAGTTTCGGCAATAATTGATGATATAATGCTTGATTATAGAGTAGCAAAAAAACAAGTTGATTATGTACGATTTAATTTTTAAAAAAAGATATTTAATATGATAAAATTTGATAAATTCACATTAGACAATGGTTTAAGAGTTATTGTGCACAAAGATAAAAATACTCCAATAGTTGCAATGAATATTTTGTATGATGTAGGAGCAAAAGATGAATCACCAGATAAAACAGGTTTTGCACATTTATTTGAGCATTTAATGTTTGGAGGTTCAATAAATATTCCTCATTATGATAAGGTTTTACAAGAAGCAGGAGGAAGCAATAACGCCTTTACCAACAATGATATAACTAATTATTATATAACCTTACCAAAAGAGAATATAGAAACTGCATTTTGGTTAGAGTCTGACAGAATGTTGAGTTTGGCTTTTACGGAAAAAAGTTTAGAAGTTCAGCGAAGTGTTGTAATAGAAGAGTACAAGCAACGATATTTGAATGCACCTTATGGCGATGTTTGGCTGTTATTAAGACCTTTAGCCTATAAAAAACATCCGTACTTATGGCCAACAATAGGAAAAGAAATTTCGCATATTGAAGATGCTGTAATGCAAGATGTTAAAGATTTCTTTTATAAGCATTATGCTCCTAATAACGCAATAATGACAATTGCAGGTGATGTTGATACTGAGGAAGTTAAACGTTTAGCTGAAAAGTGGTTTGGACCAATAGAAAAAAGAGATATTCAAGAGCGAAAATTGCCAAAAGAACCAAAACAGCTAAAAGCAGAAAGTCTTACAGTTGAAAGAGATGTTCCAGTAAATGCTTTTTATAAAGTATATCATATTGAAGCAAGAAATCATCCCGATTTTTTTGCAACAGATTTATTGTCAGATGTTTTGTCAAATGGCGATTCGTCAAGGCTTTATGATAAGTTAGTAAAAGAGAAAAATATTTTTTCGAGTATAAATGCTTTTTTAATGGGAAGTATTGATGATGATTTATTTGTGTTTAGCGGAAAATTATCCGAAGGAGTTTCTTATGAAACAGCTGAAGAACTTTTAATGAAAGAAGTTGAATTAATAAAGGCTGAGCTAGTAGGAGAGGAGGAACTACAAAAAGTAAAAAATAAAATTGAATCCAAACATGTTTTTGATGAAACAGATGTTTTAAATAAAGCTATGAACTTGAGTTATTACGAGTTATTGGGTGATGCCGACATTATAAATAATTTAGTTAAAAAATATTCAGCAGTAAAAGTGGAAGATATAAAACGTATTGCAAATAAAATTTTCACTAAAGAAAATAGTACAACATTATATTATAAAGCAAAAAAGTAAATTGGAGGTTTATTACTAAAACAAACACGCTGTAAAAGTTAATCTTTTCACAGCGTGTTTTTTAATAGAAAATTTAGGTATTATTTAACTACAGTTATTTTTTTAGTAGAAGTTTCATTATCAATAATAATATTATAAAAATATGTTCC
>JAOZLS010000021.1 GCA_029934705.1 Bacteroidales bacterium
TATAAATTATTTATTAATCGGACAACGCTATTCAGGGATGCACAAACACTCAACATTCAATATACAATTTTTCAACATTAAACAATATTATTAATATTAAAAGCTTACGATAAGAACGTAATAACCTAATAATCAGACAGTATAATTGTTCAACTATTACTTAAATGCTTTTGTTACTTACTTTATTATTGAATATCCTTCACTAATAATCCTATCTTTTTTTGAAATACTAAATCATTCAATCAGGACTTTAGAAACTAAATAGAAGTAAACTTTGCCAAAAATCTGTTTTCAAACATTTGAAAACAAGCACTGAACTGCTACTCTTAAGCATAACAATTACACAAACAAATCGTTCATTGTTATTTCTGAATGAACTTCTTCTAAATAATATTTATTACGTATTGCAGGATAAGTAGTTATAAGAGTTGTTACTACTTGCTTTTTCGTTTTTGTAACATGAGAAAAAACAGAGCGTTTTCGACGTAAATCTGCAATATATTTTTTAGTAATTATATATTCTTCTTGCGTAAACTTTGCTTCGCATAAATTTACGACTCCATCTCGCCTATCTATAAGTAAATCTATTTGAGCACCTGGTGTTTCGTCATCTCCTCTATGTTTCCACGACGAGGTTTCGGTAAATGTACCGCTAAGCCCCATCTTTATTAATATTTGCTTAATATGAATCATACAAATATTTTCGTAAGCATAACCGCTCCAAGCTGTAAAACTAGGACTATTAGATATTTTTTGCCATGTATGAGACTGCTCGCTTACATTATTCTTAATAAATTTAAGGTAAAAGAGTGAATACAAATCAATAAGTCTATATATTATATCCTTTTTCTTTTTATTAAACGGTTTATACTTTGTAATAAAGCCACTTTCGAGTAAATCATCAACAGTTCTTGTAAAAGTGCCTCCATCGGGTAAACCTGACTTTTTTACAAGCTCTGCTCTAATCATTCCGTTAGGAGTGTTTGCCAATGCTTCAATTATTGATATATGATTGTGTGCATTTTTGAAAAGTGAATAATAGAGTTGGTCGTACTCATTTGCGAGCAAACCTGTGGGCGAAAAACATATTTCATTAATTAATTGAGTGGAACTTTTACCTTGTGTTAACTCATTCAAATAAAAGGGAATACCTCCCATTACCATATAAAGTTGAACTATTTGATATTTAGACAACTTCAAGTGTTTACTTTTGCAAAACAATTCGGTTTCTTGCAGATTAAAAGGATTAAGCTTTATTCGCTTGGTTATTCTATTATACAAGCCTCCTTTAGCTTTAAACAGTTTTTGCTGCATCCACGAAGCGGCTGACCCACATACTATCAACAACATATTATCCATTGTAGATACATGCTTATTCCAAAAATACTCAAGTGCCGATACAAAACCAGATTTTGGTGTATCCAACCATGGTAATTCATCAATAAATACAACAATTTTCTTTTTCTTCTTTTGCAATAAATATAAATAATCGGCTAAATGCGAAAAAGCTATATTCCAGTTTTTAGGAATAGTTGTTTCTTTTTTTCCTTTTGTTCTGTAAATATATTCTCTAAAAAAATTATCAAGTTGAATGTTGGTTTCTGCTTCAAAAGAACCGGTGAAAGAAAATTCGATATGCGATTTTAAATATTCGCGAATAAGAAAAGTTTTTCCAACTCGCCTTCTTCCATAAAGAGCTAAAAATTCAGGAGATTTAGAATTCAAAAGCTTATTAAACATCTTTATTTCTCGCTCTCTTCCAATGATTTTTGTCATTACTCTTTATTAATTTATCATTATAATACACTACAAATATACGATATAAATATTAATAATTGATAATATAACTGGAGAAATGTATGTTAAAAATGGAGATTTCTCCAAGTATGTATTATTATAACTGGAGAAATGTAGTAAAATATAGGAGATTTCTCCAAGTATGTGATTGTAATATATCAATTATGAGTCCACTCATAAAAGTTTTTGCACCCTCGCAAAACTTATCAGTTTGCATCCTAAAAAGGGACTTTTACATTTTTTTTTAGCAAGCTCAATTATATTTATAATAATTCGTTATATTTTTTTTATCATATAAAACTTCGCACATTTACAAGTAAAAGCACACCAGAGATTGACAGGTGCAAGCATACTGTGAAGTTTTAAAAACAGTTAAATCTATTTAGACAGGTTTTGTGATAATCTGGTATAATTATTAATGGCATCTACAATTGCAAGAGCTAACATTTGATGAACCATATCCAAATCATAGCCATACCTACCATCATTATTGCCTTTGGATAAGTTTTCTAGATTTCGGGCAACATATTTTAAGTGCGAAATCATTTTTTCAGGGATTGTTAAATTATCAGATTTAGCAATTTTGAGTAAGGTAATTGACTCGTTAATTAATTTAGCTGCGAGTTTAATATCTGCCTTCGTTTCGACTGGTAAAATAATTTTCTCCCTTGGATTATCTTTATTTCTCAAGTTATACAGTTCTTTTTCGTGTGTCATAAACAATTCTCGTGCTTTAAGTACTTTATCCATTTCAACACCAATTATAGGGTATAAGCCTAAAGAAGAATCATGCAATAAATACGAAAAATCTGGAATTTTAATATGGGTATCTGGTTTTATAGCATTAACATTATCAATTTTATTATATAATGCCATTATTGTAGAATATTTACGATTACCATAATATTTTTTACTTAGCATTTCTAATGTTTCACCTGATTTAAATATATGTATTGGTATTGAATCGAGTTCAGCAGTCTTAATTTTAAGACTATCTATGTCTTTTATAATGAATGATGAATCAATAACATTAGGTTTTATTTCTGAATTGCCTTGTTCTTGATTACAAGAAATAATAACCAATAAGAGCGAAATGATAAAGACTGTTAATTTCATATTTTAGTTTTTTATAAATATTACAATATTGAATTACTTACCTATAACAACAACTTCCTTATCCATAATCCAACTTAAAGCTAATTGCTTATTGCCCGATATTTTTGAGAAATAATATATATCACTAACAAAAGTTCCTGATGTTTCGGCATATTCTATCATTACATAAAGATCGATATAATTTGAATGGATAAAATAATATTGTTCATCCTTTACATAAAAAAAACCAACATGATTGGAGAGTCCAACAAAATATAAACCATCGTCATATTTAGTTAAAATATTTTTTATATTATCAGTATAAAACAGTTCATTTTCTGTAATATTATTATCAGTAATTGCTAGGCTTTTAGCTTCATTATGAGGATTTTGTTGTGCTAGTTTATATCTATTAACATTTAATCCTGTGTGCTTTAATGTGGTAGAAACAAAATAGCTACAACCTGTTTGACCATTGTTCGGTTTTGCCGTATAACCTTCAAAACTCCATGTAGTACCATACCAATAAGGAATAATTTCATTAAGTAATACATCAGCAAAAACATTTGAAACAGAATCGAGAAAGAGTTCTTTTTTGGCTGAATCGTTTATTGCAAAATACATTGTTTTAAGCTTAACTTTTAGCTTTAATATTTTACTTTTTGAATAATTATAGTTTTCCCCTGCTTTAAAATTAAGTCCACAGGCAATTGAATCGAATGGGATAGTGCGTTCTGAATATTTTTGTATAAAATCATTGCTATCTTTTTTAATAACGAGTCTTCCATTCTCCAAGTCATTATTTTGAGCAAGCGAGCATGAAACTACAAATAAGATTGGGAATAAATATTTTGCTAAATTTTTCATGGTTTAAATATCTTCATTAATAATTTTCACAATTCGTTTATGTACCTTAAAATATACATTAGGAAGCAATCCTAACAACGATGGAAGTCCAATATTATAATTGCCAGTATTATCAAAAGGTTTCTGATTCTCGGCAACTACGAGCAACTGCCCAATAAATTTTGAAGCATAATAATATGTAAAATAAGCAATTAACATAAAAATTGCACCTATTACAACAATTGCAATCATAGTGTATTTTACAAATACATTTAAGTTTTCAACATCAATATATACAGCCAATTCAGAAAACCAAGTTACAATTGACAAGACTATTAATGTCCATTTTGAAATGGTAATAAGTGTGATAAATCGTTTATCATTTATGCCTGTATCACAATTAATTTTAGATTTTAAAAAAAGTACACAGTATCCATCCAAAGGATTAAGAATAGCAAAAAAGGGAAAGGGAAGAAGTAAATTACGAATGGAAATGTGGATATAGTTCCGAAAACCTACGGTTCAAAAAAGAACAATACTAAGCCAATAATTATTGGTGCATAAATTATCAAATATGCGTAAATTGCTTTATTTCTCAAAACTGTATTTTCTATCAATTCTCTCATAGTACTTAGGAGGTTTAAATGTTATATAACGACTGTGCTAAATTTCTGAAAGGGATTTTTAAAAAAAACCTTTTCCTTTACATTAATATTAAAACTTTTAATTTTACCATAAAATAATCAAAAAGCAAAATTAAAAATCTTGAAGGGTTATTACCTGTAAGCATTTTATATATTGCAAGTTACCCTTTTTGAATTTAGCTTTTGTTGCCAAACTGTATCTCTTATCTGGTGAGTTGATAATCATGGATTAGTAGTCCTGCTGAAAGATTTAACCTTGTTGTCAAGTTGCGAATCATTTCAACAGTCAATTTGCGTTTACGATTCAAAATTTCGGAAACTCGACTTTTTCCCCCAATCTCAGTTACTAAATCAACTTGCTTAAGTTGCATTTCTTCCATACGAATCTTAATCGCTTCAATAGGGTCAGGTGCTTCAATTGGGTAATGTTTTTTTTCAAAGTCATCAATCATTAGCCCGAGAATGTCTGCTTCGTCACTTTCCTGTGTGCCAATTTCTGCATCAAATATTACCTCAAGTCTTTTTAAAGCCTTTTGATAATCTGATTTAGTTTTTATAGGTTCTATTTTCATACTGTTTCTTTTAAATTGTATTTGCGTCAATTTTATCATATTCTGAATGTGTCCCTATAAACCGGATAAAAATCCATTGTTTTTCAAAATTCAATTTCACGACCAATCTATATGAATTCCCTTTTATGTTAAAAACAATCCTACTGTCCTTTAAAATACTTGCATTTGCATAGGTTTGTTTTACGTCATTGGGTGTTTTCCAGTCCGAACTCATTGTTGTATCATACCATGTCTTTAAATATTGTTCTGTGTCAGGATGATTTTCCCAATATTCCCTCAATGTGCTTTTGGCAAATATTCTTTCCATTTTTCATGTTAATCTATTGACAAAGGTAATATAAAATTCTCAAATTGGGAACTTTTTCTGATGTTTTATTTTTTTATGCTTGGCAACAAAGATATAAAAAACAATAAAATAGCAAAAAGCCGTATTCCTATAAAAGAATACGGCTTTTAAATTTATATTATTATTTCTAACCAAAATCGTCAAACATAATATTTTCTTTTGGTACACCTAGGTCGAATAGCATTTTTTCAACTGCTGAATTCATCATTGGTGGTCCACAAAGGTAATATTCAATATCTTCTGGCTCTTCATGATTCTTTAAATAGTTTTCATAAATCACTTGATGTATAAATCCTGTTGGTCCTGTCCAATTATCTTCTTTCTGAGGTTCAGAAAGAGCTAAGTCCCAGCTAAAATTTTCATTTTCTTCGGCAATTTTATCAAAATGATCTTGATAAAATACTTCTCTTAAAGAACGAGCTCCGTACCAAAATGTAGCTTTACGTTTTGTTTTTTGGGTTTGAAATTGATCAAAAATATGCGAACGCATAGGAGCCATTCCAGCTCCACCGCCAATAAACATCATTTCATTTTGAGTGTCCTTAATAAAGAATTCACCATAAGGTCCTGAAACTGTAACTTTATCGCCTGGTTTTAGCGAGAATATGTAAGAAGAACAGATACCTGGATTAATATTTGCAAAAGCACTTTTGCCTCTATCCCAAGGTGGAGTTGCAATACGTATATTTAGCATTACAATATTACCTTCTGCAGGGTGGTTAGCCATTGAATATGCTCGATATGTTTCTTCTGGATTTTTCATTGTTAAATCCCACATATTAAAGTTGTCCCAATCTTCGTGATATTCTTTTTCAATATCAAAATCTTTAAAATTAACAGTAATTTTAGGAACATCAATTTGAATATATCCGCCACTTCTAAAGTCTAAAGTTTCGCCTTCAGGAAGTTTAACAACAAATTCTTTAATAAATGTTGCAACATTACCATTAGAAACAACTTCACATTCCCATTTCTTGATTCCCATTATTTCTTGAGGAATCTCAATTTTCATGTCTTCTTTAACTTTTACCTGACAGGCAAGTCTTTTGTTTTCTTTAATTTCTTTTCTGGTAAAGAATGGTTTTTCGGTAGGTAATATTTCTCCTCCACCTTCATGAATTTCGCACTCGCACATTCCGCAAGTACCACCACCACCGCAAGCCGATGGCAATAATATTTTATTTTCTTGAAGTGTTGAAAGAAGAGTTCCTCCTGGTGAAACTATAAATTTATCTTCTTCGTTATCATTTATAGTTACAGAAACTTCGCCTGAAGGAAGAAGTTTTGCTTTTGCTATAAGGAGTATGCCTACCAATAACAATACTAGCAACAAGAAAGCCCCTATGCTTAAAGACATTACGGTTGTTAGTGTTTGTGCTTCTAGTAAAATCATCTTATTTATATTTTAATGTTTTAATATTAATTTTATTGAAAAATATTACAATTTAATTCCCATAAATGTCATAAAAGCTATAGCCATTAGTCCAGTAGCAATAAATGTAATACCAATACCTCTAAGTGGAGCTGGAACTTCTGAGTATCTTATTTTTTCTCGAATTGCTGCAATTCCAATAATTGCTAAGAAAAAACCGATACCTGAACCTAATCCAAATACAGTAGCTTCGCCTATTGATGTATATTCTCTTTCTTGCATAAACAATGCACCTCCTAAAATAGCACAGTTAACGGCTATTAATGGTAAGAAAATTCCTAATGAAGTGTATAATGATGGTGCGAATTTCTCAACAACCATTTCAACCAACTGCACCATTGATGCGATTACTGCAATAAACATTATAAAACTAAGAAAGCTTAGGTCTAGTGTTGCAGCTTGGTCTCCAATTAACCATTCTAATGCTCCTTTTTTCAGAATATAGTTTTCAAGTAAATAGTTTACTGGGACTGTAATTCCTAAAACAAAAACTACGGCTAGTCCTAATCCTGTAGCTGTTTTTACTGTTTTTGATACTGCTAGGTATGAACACATTCCTAGGAAGTATGCAAAAACCATATTGTCGATAAAAATAGACTTTACGAAAATATTTACTAAGTCTTGCATTTTATTATATTTTTTTATTATTGACTTTATTTATTGTGATTTTTACGACTCTAGATTAATCTTCAATTAATTCACGTGTCATCGAACGTTGTACCCAAATTATTACACCAACAACAATAAGAGCTGCAGGAGGAAGAATCATTAATCCATTATTTTGGTAACCAAAATCGTAAAATGCCTGAGGAATTACTGGTAATTCACCCAAACCTGGAAGTGTAACAGTTCCACTACCAAAAACTTCTCTTACAAAAGCAATAATAATTAATATTAATGCATATCCTCCAGCATTACCAACACCATCAAGGAATGATTCAAAAGGCTTGTTTCCAAGAGCAAATGCTTCTAAACGCCCCATTATTATACAGTTTGTAATTATAAGTCCAACAAAAACAGACAATTGCTTACTTACATCATATAAATAAGCTTTAAGCACTTGGTCAACCAAAATTACTAATGCAGCAATTATTACAAGTTGAACAATAATTCTAATTCTTGATGGTATTGTATTTCTTAATAACGACATTATTACGTTAGCAAATGCCATTACAAAAAGTACAGAAACAGACATTATAATAGCGTATTCGACTTTTACAGTTATCGCTAATGCTGAACAAATTCCTAAAACCTGAACCAAAATAGGGTTATTTAGGTTTAAAGGACTTGTTACAAGTTTCATATTTTTAGCCATTGTTCTATATTTTTAAGTTTTTTATTCTTTTTAATTTAAGATTTATTTAAGATTTTTCACTAAATAAGCTTCATAATAAAACAGCCAATCAGCTTTCAGCATATCTTCTAAACCTTTACTTGTAATTGTTCCGCCTGCAATTGCATCAATACCATGTTCTGTATCACCGGCTTTTTCAAATCCTCCTTTATAGGCGGTAATTGATACAAACTTTTTTCCTTCAAAAAGTGTTTTACCTTTAAACTGCCCTTCAAAAGCATCTTTATTTATTTCAGCTCCTAAACCTGGAGTTTCGGCTTTATGGTCAAATACGGCTCCAAAAACTGTATTAAAATCTTCTTCTAAAGCTAAATAACCCCAAACTGGTCCCCAAAGACCTTTACCTCTTAAAGGTATAATTGCTTTTTTTGAGCCGTCTTCAAGAGTTGCAATATAAAGTGGAAGTTTTTTGTCTTCTGGCTTATTTTTAAATTCAAGTTTTAAATTTAAAGAAAAAGCAGTACCTTTTATTTCTTCACCTTTTACATTAACAACAATTTGTTTAGTAATATATTTTTTAAATTTTTCTTCTGCATCCTCCACAGTTGACTGAATACCAACTGATTGAAGTATATTTTGCATTTTTTCAACTTTTACATTTTTGTCCTGTAACGGTTGTAATTCGTAAGCTGTAAAAGCAAGTCCTGCAGCTACAATTATTACCATTACCGAGGCATACATAAAAGTATATAAGTTGCTATTTGTATTTATTTTCATTTTGCTATATTATAAAATTAATATTTTTAGTTATTTTTATTAATTATCAGTATTATTTAAGCTGACATTCGTTTTAAACGTTTTTTCACATTTCCTCTAACAACATAATAATCAATTAGTGGAGAAAAGACATTCATTAATAAAATAGCAAGCATCATTCCTTCAGGATATGCAGGGTTCAAGACTCTAACTAGAATTGCGATAAATCCTACTAAAAATCCATAAATCCATTTTCCTTTTTCAGTTTGAGCAGCGGTAACTGGGTCGGTTGCCATAAATACCAAACCAAAAGCAAAGCCTCCTAACACTAGGTGGTCGTAAAATGGAAGTGCCATAAATGGGTTTGTATCGGTAGCAAACATGTTAAATATAAGTCCCATTAAAATTGCACCAACAAGTCCTGAAAACATTATTTTCCAACTTGCAACACCTGTATATAATAAAATAGCTGCTCCAATTAATATCATTAATGTAGAAGTTTCACCTATTGAACCGGGAATCCATCCCATAAACATGTCAAAGAATGTTACAGATTCTTTTTCTAATCCGTTAAAGAATTTAAAGCCATGTTCGGTGAGCTGTTCGCTTGATGTACTA
This sequence comes from Bacteroidales bacterium, assembly GCA_029934705.1. Classification (GTDB taxonomy): domain Bacteria; phylum Bacteroidota; class Bacteroidia; order Bacteroidales; family JAADGE01; genus DZBS01. The sequence goes on from JAOZLS010000021.1 coordinate 9,401, forward strand.
GCAGCTTGTGCAAGTGGTGTTGCTCCAGAGTATGCGTCAGAAACAACCATTCCATTATCTAAGCCTGAAACCCAAATTTTATCTCCAGACATTTTTGATGGGTATGAGAAGAAAAGAATTGCTCTTGTTAAAAGTGCAGGGTTCACAATGTTCATACCTGTTCCGCCAAAAACTTCTTTACCAATAACGACTGCAATAATTGTAGCTACAGCAACCATCCACAAAGGGATTCCGACAGGAACAATTAATGGTATAAGTAGTCCTGACACCAAAAATCCTTCTTCAATTTCTTTCTTTTTAATATATACAAAAATAAATTCTGTACCTAGTCCTGCAATGTATGACACTAATACTATTGGTAGTACTTTTATTAGTCCGTGTATGAATTCTTGCATGAATCCAGCAGTTTCGCCTAGTGCTAAAAAATGTTGGTAACCAGTATTCCACATTCCAAAAAGGAGTGCAGGAATTAGGGCAATAACAACAACGCTCATCAGCCTTTTAGAGTCCATTGCGTCTCTAATATGAGCTCCTTTTTTTGGAGTTGTAACTCCAGGAACAAATAGGAAAGTTTCGAAACTTTCAAAAATGGAATGCCATTTTTCGTATTTTCCTCCTTGTTCAAAATTTGGCTTTATTTTTTCTATGTATTTTAGTAATCCTTTCATCGGAATTAATATTGTATTTATAAAGTGTTTTTTTTTAACTTTTATCCTAGTAATTCTATTATCCTAGCTCTTTTATCATGTATGAAAAGCCATCACGAAGCATTTTTTGGATTTCTATTTTAGAGGTACTTATTACCTCGCAAAGAGCGAAATCTTCTTCAGCAACTTCGTAAATACCAAGTTCTTCCATTAAGTCTATGTCTTTAATATGAACTGCTTTTAGTAACTCCATTGGGTAAATATCCATTGGAAATACTCTATCCATTTCACCAGTAACAATAAAAGGTCTTTCGCCACCTTTACGGTTAGTATTTATAGCTAAAGGTTTATTTTTTGTCATCCACGAAAAGAATGTTTTAGAAACACTAAATTTACCAAAACCGGCTGTTCCCCAAGCTAAAAATTCTGCTTTATTTCCTTCTTCTATAACTGAAATTTGTGAATCGTAAAATCCTAAAAAATTCTTAGGTGAAACTTGTTCTCCTGTAAGCACGTTGCCAGATATATATCTTACATCGTGATCTGAATCTTTTATATTTGAGTCTGTAATATTTAAGATTTGTGCTCCGTTAAGTACCTTATAATATGCAGGTTTTTCGATTTCGGAGCCTGTTAGTGCAACAATTCTAGTTGCATCATAAACACCTTTTTCAAATAGGCGACCTATTATAATAAGATCAGCTGCATTTAAAGTCCAAACAGTTTCTTCTTTATTAACTGGCTTTATTTTATTAATTTGAACTCCTACATTTCCAACAGGATGAGGACCTTCAAATTCATATATTTCAGCATTGGCAGTATTTTTAAATGCACTTGACATTTGATTTGCCTTTATTCCAAGGTAAACTTTTCCACTTGTTAATTTAGTTAAAGCGTTAATTCCTGTTTGAAATGCAGAAAATTCTTCTTTTACGATAAAGTCGTAATCGGGTGCATTTGGGGCAGAGTTAAAAGCTGTAACAAAAATATCTCGCGGGCTATTCTCAGGATTTGCTATAATAGCAAAGGGTCGTTGAAGAATATAAGGCCAGCATCCACTTTTAAGAATTTTTTCTTTAATTTGTTCTGAAGTCATCTCCAAAGGATTTCCTTTTTCGAAATTTTCATAATCAAACTTATTGTCGTTTTCCACAACAAATTCTAATATTTTTCGTCTGTCACCTCTATTTATAGCAGATAATTTTCCGCTTACAGGTGAAGTAAACACAATATTACTATTGTATTTATCAAAAAACAAAGGTGAGCCAACTTTTATTTCATCTCCAGGTTTAGCAAGTACTTTGGGAGTTAGACCATTGAAATCAGTAGGTTTAATTGCATAAATTGCTCCTTTTTCAGGAGTTGCAATGCTTTTTTCAGCTTCACCTAACATTCTGATATCCAGTCCTTTTTTAATTTTAATTATCTTCGACATAATTACATCATGTATTATTAATTTTTTTCAAAAATAGTAACTTTTGATGTTTAAACAATATCGTGATTTACAACTTTATGTAGAATTGTTCTATTTAATTAGAATATGAGAAATAAAAAAAAGTAGTATTTGAATTAAATGTGTTTAAAACAAGCAGTTAAACAGTGATGTTTTTTTATCACTATTTAATAATGATATATTAAAAAGTGATGAACATCACATTAATATTTTACTATATATGCAAAATATTATAAAAATCAGAAACAGTTGTGTTTCAGGAACAAATCAACATGTTTATATATTTATTTGAGTGCATAATTACCACTCTTCACTAAATTTAGAAAGAAATAATAAATCAAATATTTAATTTATTAGATATTAATATATATTTAATTATAGCATTTATTAAATATTATTGCACAAAGCCACTTTTCACATGTTGTATAACATATAAAAAGTGGCAATAAAACATATTTAAAAAAAATATTTTTTACTGGTTGTACATATCAGTAAAATATCTTAAAAATTGAGCTCTTTCATAAATTGCAGGTTTAGAAATTTGACTTCGACTTAAGATTCCTCTAAAGTCATCAATTTTTTCATAACCTTTTTCATCCATCCAAGTATTTAAGTCTTCAACTATTTTAGTTACATGTTCAACACCATTTTTATAAACTGTTGAAACAACTTGAACAGCATCGGCACCTACCAAAAGATTTTTTACAACATCAGCACCTGAGTGTATTCCTGTTGATGCAACTATATCACATTCAACATTATTTCTTAAAATACCTACCCAGCGAATAACCATATTATTAGCTCCAGGCTCGCTATAAATATTTGAGCAAACTATTTTTTGACTATCAGTATCTACATCTGGTCTATAAAATCTATTAAAAAGAACCATACCCTTAATCATTGTTTTAGAAAATTTAGTAAATAAATTTGCCAAACCTGAAAAATAACTGCTTAATTTTAATACTACAGGAATTGTAAGTATTTCAGTAATTTTTTCTATAATTTGAAAGTATGTCTGCTCAATATCTTGACTTGACATAGAAATGTCAGAAGGAAGAATAAAAACATTTAATTCTAGAGCATCAGCTCCTGCTTCTTCAATTTTCTTTGCATAGTCTAACCATTCATAGGCACTTACACAGTTTATACTAGCAATAACAGGAATATTAACAGCTTTTTTGGTTTCTGCAACTAAAGTTAAATATTGATTAACTGTATGATTTTTCAAATAATATGAAACATAATTTTCTGAATCTTCATAGCTGTTGTACATGTTATTAACTCTTTCAGCATTCACATCCATAAGGATTTGCTCTTCAAAAAGAGATTTAATAACGAGTGCTCCAGCACCAGCTTTTTCGAGTTCAATATTTTTCTCAACTGTATTGGTAAGTTCAGAACTTCCAATAATTATTGGGTTTTTTAGGGTGAAACCTAAATATTTAGTTGTTAAATCTGCCATAATTATTACTTATTTAAAAGATTATCAATACCTACTGCTGCTTTATGTCCGTTTGCAATACCGTGTATTACGTCTGGTCCTTCAATAATATCTCCTCCTACAAATAGCCATTCTACTCCTGATTGGAAATATTCATCAACTTTAATTCTTCCTCTTTCTGTAAATTTAAGTTTTTCTTTAAATTCTTTTGAAAGATAGCTTAAATCCATTCCTTGTCCAATTGATTCTACAACCATGTCGGCAGGGAAGAATTTTTTATTGTCTTCGTCAAATTTAGGGCTGAAAGCGTGATTTTCGTCAAAAACAGAAAGACATTTTACAACATTTAAGCCTTTTACTTTTCCGTTTTCAATTTCAATTGATTTTGGTCCCCATCCTGGGTCAACAATTGCACTTTCTTCTCTTGCTTCTACAACTTCTTCTCTATCTGCTGGCATAATATCCTCAGACTCAAGAGATGTTGCTGTACAATCAACTTTACCATATTTTATTTGTTGTAATCTTGCAAGTGATCTTGTAATGTCCATTGCAACATTACCTCCACCAATTACAACTATTTTTTCTGGTACATATATGTCTTTTCCTAAAACAATTTCGCGTAATAAATCAGTTGCAAAATAAACATTTTCATTGTCTGTTCCAGGAATTCTAGTACTTCTACCAAGGTGAAGTCCTGTTCCTGAGAATACTGCATCAAAATCCTTGCCTAATTGCTCTAATTTAATATCAGTTCCAATATTTACACCGTACTTAATTTCTACGCCTAATTCTAGTATATAATTAACATCTTTGTCAATTTGATCGTAAGGAAGTCTGTATTCAGGTATTCCATAACGCATCATACCACCGGCTTCTGGCAACTTTTCAAATATTGTACATTCATATCCTAATAGTGCAAGATAGTATGCAGCAGATAATCCTGATGGACCGGCTCCAATAATTGCTACTTTCTTACCATTAGATTTTGATGTATCCTGGTTTAGAATTTCTTTATATTTTTCAGACGGATTTTGGTCTGCAATGTATCTTTTTAACCAGCGAATTGATAATGGATCTCCATTATGACCGACAGAACAAACGTCTTCACATTTATGTGTACAAATACGTCCACATATTTCTGGAAGAGGATTTGTTTCGTACAATACTCTTAAACCTTCTTCTAAATCGTCGTTTCTAATTGCCTTAATATATTCAGGAATACCCATGTGAGCAGGACATGTTGCGGTACAAATACCACAAGATACGCATCTATCTGCTTCTTTTTCTGCTTGTTCTTTTGAATATCCTTTAACAAATTCAATAAAAGAGTCTATACGTTCTTCGGCATGAAGCTCTTCCATGTCAACTCTTTCTTTTGAATAAAATTCATATCCATTACCAGGTTTTCTCCACCCCTCTTCTTTTTTATACCAACTCTTTGGAGTAACTCCAGGAGTAAAAATAAAATTATCTGGGTCTGTGTCAATCCAAGTATATTCGTTTGTTAAACGAAGAGAATCCGTTGTACAAATATCTACACAAAGTGCACACCAACAACAGCGTCCATAGTCAACTTGAGGTCTTAATCCACTATCTCCATCTTTTGTTTCAACTCCATCAACAGGAATTAAATCTATTGCCTGATTTTCGCAAATTGCTTCACAAGTACCACAACCAATACAAGCTTCAATATCATTGTCATGAAAACCTCTATATCGAGGAGCTGCTTCTCTATTAAATGGATCTTTTATGGTAACAGGTTCTTTTACAACGTTAGCCCATGCAGTAAAAGGAGTCAATATATCTTTAATATTCATATCTTCGATGTTTAATTGTTTATTGTTTATCCGTTTATTTGATTGTTAATCATTCTTATCTATTAATATTTTGAGAAACTATCAAATTAAATTGAAATTTCTAAGTTTTAGTTTCTTCTTTATATATTATTTGAAACAATTAATCAAATAAACAAATCAACATTAATTAGCGCTCTATTTCAGGAGGGCAAGTTTGTAATGAAACCATTATTGCATGAACATCAGCTACATCGGCACCAATAAGCATGTGCTCTAATACTGATATTGCATGATTGTAACTTGGTCCTCTAAGATTAATTCTACGTGGTTTATCACTACCATCTGTAACATAATACATTCCCATTTCTCCACGTCCACTTTCTAAGCGAACATAAGTTTCACCTTTAGGAATTTTCCAATTTAGTACGTTTGGCATTTTACATCTAATATCACCGGTTTCGGGCATTTTAGCCATAATCTGACGAATTAAATCGACTGTTTGTATTAGCTCTTGCCATCTAATCCATGTTCGTGCATAAACGTCACCATCGGTAGCTGTTGGTGGGTCAAAATCTAATTGATCGTAGTATAAATAAGGATTATCTTTTCTTACATCTCTTTTTACACCACATGCTCTAGCATTTGTTCCAACAATACCAAATTTATCAACCATATCTGGAGTTATAACAGCTAAACCTTTGGCTCTAGTCTTAAATATCGAATTATGAAACATCAACTTTTTAATTTTAACAATAAAATCGTCAATATCACGTAAATTATCTTCCATTCTTGCTTTAAAACCTTCGGGTAGGTTACCTCGCACACCACCTGCAATAATAAACATGTGATATACTCTTGCACCTGTAAGTTCTTCAAATCTATCAAGAATTAAATCTCTAAGATAAACTCCCCATTGTACTCCTATTCCAAGTGCAAATGTACCGCCTTGTCCTGGGACTCCACGAAGTAAGCCTTGTAAACGAGCCATCTCTAGAGACAACATACGTAGCCAGTTTGCATATTCAGGAACAGCATCTGCATAACCTGAAAGTTCTTCGGTAGCCCTAGCTATAAAATACTCGTTTGTATCTGGTTCTGCAACGCACATACGAATACTTGTAGGAAAACCTTGAACAAATAAACGACGCTCTATTAATTTTTCAAAACCACGGTGAAGATATCCAACGTGAGTTTGAGCTTTCATTATAGTGTTTCCTTGTACAGTAAGCTCAACAGCCATATTACCAGTTACACCAGGGTGATTAGGTCCTAGCCATATTTTTTGGTATTTATGTGAAGATAAGTCTATTTCTGTATCAGGAGTTACCGTTTGACTTGGTAACATCTCTTTTTTTGGCGTAAAACCTAAAAATTTATTTATCATCTTTTCTCTGTTTAGCAGTTACTGGTTGACTAGGATATAATTTTTTCCTCATATATTCAGCAGGATCATTTGACTTACGATTTCCACGTGGGAAATAAGTTTTTTCTGCATATTCATGAGTGTCAAAATCTCTTCTCATAAATGGAATTTCGTCCCATCCTTCAACCACAAAATTTTCTTTTAACCTTGGACTACCAGGGAATACTATTCCAAATGCTTCGTGCATTTCTCTTTGATATGTCCATATAGATTTCCATAGATGATGAGCTGAAACCATTTCTGGATTCTCTCTATCAATATATACTTTAATACCTATATCATTTTTTAATATTGGGTTATGTAATAAGTATAATAGTTGATATTTACCATCTTCGATCCAATCTACACAACTCATTAAAACTAAATGAGTAAAATCTTCATAGTCTCTAAGGTAAGTTATTGCGTCGATAGCATTTTCTTTCTTTATTGCTGCAAAAACTAGATCATCGCGTTGATAAACTACTTCTTGCAAGACATATTTTGAATTTAATTTTTCAATAAAACTTTTCATTTTTCTATACAATTTAGTTTACCAATTATAATCTGGCATATTCCAATCTTTTATTATCTTTTTTTGATTAGCCTTATACTCATCAAAATTTCTAGCATACTCATTTGCTTTTTCTGCTTTACCTGCTTTTATAAGTTCTTTTAACTTAACAAAACCGTGTAACAAAGCTTCTGGGCGTGGCATACATCCTGCAATATAAACATCAACAGGAATATATTTATCTAAACGGTTTATTGTACTATAACTATCATAATACATTCCTCCGTTTATTGTACAGCTACCTAGTGCCAATATATATTTTGGTGAAGGCATTTGCTCGTAAGTTCTAATTACTCTTTTTAGTGTTTTTACTGAAAGGTATCCAGAAATTATAAAAGCATTTGATTGGCGTGGAGTAGGTCGCATTTGCACTCCGTAACGAAACATATCGAAACGTGGTGTAACTAATGGTGGTATTTCAATACTACCACAACCTGTACCAAAACCAAGAACCCAAATACTTTCGGCTCGTGCCCAGTTTAAGAATTTTTCAACAACACCACCTCGAGGTAGTTCCTCTTTTGGTTTTTCGTCGCTAAAATAGTCATATAATGGATTTATTTTTATAATTGAACCATCTGGAGCTACTACTTCTCTCAACTCATCTTCGGGACGAGTAAAATCTTTTTTAGAGTTTTTAACATTAGCCTTAGAATTTGCTAACATTTCACTCGTTTTTTTATTTAAATCTAATTCAGACATTTTTTTTATTCTTCTTTAAATTAGAAACTATACATTAGTATTGCTAAAACACCTAATACAAAAGGCACTTTAAAAAACCATGTAATTGACTGTTCAATTTTAAAACGGGGAAATACCATTCCTACAAATACAGACCAGAAGTAAATCAAAAATGATTTAACAATTAATTCCAACCATGAGTTTGCTCCGCCAAAAACTAAATTCATAAACAAAACAGCTTCCATTACGTGAATTACTGCCCCTGCAGTCATCATAAAACCTAAATAAGTTCCTTCATACTCTGTTGCAGGACCAATTAAAATTTCATTTGGTGCTTTTACCAAATTAAATGGGGAATGACCTAAAGCTCCAAGCATTGCTAAAATTATAGCGGCTGCAGCAAATGGGTTTGTAAATAATACCCAGTTTAAAATGCTTCCTTGTTGTGCTTCAACTATTTTGTATATTGATAATGTATCATATTGAATTGCGATAGAAACAATTGCTAAGGTTAAAGGTAATTCGACAGCTGCATGCTGTGCTAATCCTCTGGCAATACCCATTGCTGAGTATGGATGCCCTCCTTCGCCTGCTCCAAGAGCCATTCCTAGCATTCCAAACACTTGAAAATATAGGATTAAAACTAAATCTCCTTCAAAAGAGAAGTTTGTCCAGGGTCCATCTACCGCTCCTGTAAATACCATTGGCATAAATAAGAACAATCCAACTCCACCTGACAAGCGAAAAACGGGACCTAAATAATACATTATACCGTGTGTAATAGTAGTACGTGTACTAAAATTTTTCAATAGATTTATCCATGGCTGGTGAAATGGTATTCCATGTCTTCCAGCCATACGAGCACCAATTTTTCTCATTGTAGCTCCCATTAACATTCCCCAGTTTATTACTATTAATAAACCTAGAAGTGTATATGCTAATTTTACGTATATATTCATTTTTTATCCTCCTATTATTACAAGGTAAGTAATTACGATAAAGACTACTATATGTAACATATAAGATTGTCCATCGCCACTATATAATCTACGTGTAAAACCTGCTGTATCGTGTAAGAGATTTGTTACTCTTGTCCAGAAAGTTTCTACTAAAGGTATTGTAGCAATCCAAATTGCTTTATATACGCCTTCAAACACATTGTAGGCAACGTGAGTTGTCTCGGGTCTTTCAGGGCGTTCTCCTGAGTAAGTTATATCAAACTGCTTAACTTTATGTGCTTTACGAGTTGAAACCAGTAACCAAATAAGTATAAGCATGAAAATGCTACCTATTGTTATACCTAAGACTGAACCTGACCAATATCCATATTGAGATATTGCTGTTCCTCCATTCCATGTTAATTGTCCTGTTGGGAAAAATTCAGCAATCATATTACCTAATGGTTGTAATACCCATTCAGGTTTGAAAGAGAATGTTAAAAGACCAATCAGTAAAACAAATATTGGGATTGAAAACCATATTGAAATATCTTTAACATTTCGATGATTATCTTTAAGTTGTCCTAAGAAAACAGTATGTATCAACCTCCATAAATAAAGGAAAGCAATACCACTTGAAATAAATGTAATAACTCCTTGGAAATACCAACCTTTAGCAATTAATGCGTTGTAAAACAACCATTTTCCAGCAAATCCTGATAATGGAGGAATACCTGCTAATGCAATAATTGAAATAAGTACAGCTATAAAAGCTATTGGCATACGCTTAATTAAACCACCCATTTGGTACATATTGTGAGTTCCAACTCTTAGAACAACTGCTCCAAGTGTCATAAACAATATGAATTTATATAAAAAGTGATTTATAACATAAGTAAATGCTCCTAACCAACCTAAATGGCTCATTACAGCTAAACCTAAAACAATATATCCTAGTTGACTAATTGATGAATAAGCCAATAATCTTTTAGCATCTTCTTGAAACAGTGCCATTATACTACCTAAAATAACAGTTAATGCACCTAACCAACCTAAAGCATAAGTTAACATTTCGTATTGATTATTTTCTGCTCCCATACCAATTAAGACTAATACTAAGCCAAAAACTCCAGCTTTAAGTAAAATAGCTGACACCATAGGTGACACATCACTTTCGGCCTCACCGTGAGCACCTGGCAACCAAATATGTAAACCAAGAGCTGCTGTTTTTGTTAAGAAACCAATTATTATTAAGGCATAAGCCCAAACAGGAAGATATTGAATATTATTTAATATGTCCATTCCAAATGTAGTGTGACCAACATGTGCCATACCTAAACCTGCTAATAAGGCATAAGCTCCACCTATAGAGAATAAGATATAACTTAAGCCATGTGGCATAGAGCGTTTTCCTCTAATAATTAAGAAGTATGAACCAGCTGTCATCAATTCCCAACCATAGAAAAACTCTAATGTTGTTGATGCCTCTATAATTCCGGTTAAACCTGCGTACATTAATATTGCTACAGGATAAAACCCTGACCTTTTCCCTTTGTATGCGTAACCTGCAATTAATGCAAGAGCTCCACCAATAATAAAGATTACTTCAAATAATAATCGTATATCATCTAAGTCGGGATAAACAAAATAGAAATGTAATAACATACCTGCAATAGCTATTGTATTTTTCACAAATACTGGTAAAAAGTCTATAGCTAATAATACACCAACAAACGCAAGCGGTATAAAATTAATAGTTGCTCCAACTTCTGTCATTTGAGCAGTAAAATATCCTACAGCATAGAGAGCTAAAGCTACTATCCAAACAGGAATCATTTTATGTAAGTCAATTTTAAAAACTTCTAAATGTTCGTTTTCACCTTTAATTGCATAGCCAAACCAACGGAATAAATATACAGCTTCGAGCATTGAACCAAACAGTACAATTATTACCCAAGTAACATTACCACTTCCTACAAGTTCCATTACTAAAGTCCATTTTGCAAAGAACGATGGAAATGGAGGAAAGCCAATTAATGCAAATAAAAACGTTCCCATTAAGAATAAGAAGAATGGTTTTTTACGAATTACTGCCCAGTCTGTTAATTTTTGAGCTTTCACAATTCCTGATAACCAGAATAAACCGGCTTTAGCAAAATAATGTGAGACTAAAATTCCAAATATAACATAAGGTGTTTGGTCTCCTAGAATATCTCTAAATCCTAAGATTATCATTAATAAGCCTAATTGACCAATTGATGAGTAACCAAGTAAACGTTTTGCGTTATCTTGTTTGAGTCCCAACAGGTTGCTTCCTATAAAAGTGATTGCTCCAATTAAAGATATGTAATAGTACCATTCTTGACCAGCTATATCCATAACCTTTGAAAGGACAAAGAATGAAGCTGTTGCAGCAGCGGCTGAAATGATAGCACCAAGTCCTGGTGTTGAAGACTCATATACATCTAAAGCCCATCCATTAGCAGGAAAAGGTTTAAGTTCGAGTATGATTGATATTAGAATTAAGAATACGACGATTCCTCCTCCTTTAATAGTAGTTAAATTTGTAGCTATTAAGTCATCAATATTTAAAGTACCAGTAAAATAATAGGCAAATATTATTCCTATAAGTAACATACCTGCGATAACACTAGTTGCAATGAGGTATTTTAAACCGGCTTGAGATGATTTTAAATTTTCATCCATAAATACTAAACCTGCAATAGAAATACTAACAATTTCCATAAACACGAATAGGTTAAAAATATCACGTGTCATAATTATAACATTTAAGCCCATAATTAAGACAAGGAATACAGTTAATACATTTTTGCTTTGCTTTTTAAATATATCAATAAGATATATACCACCGAGCAAGCCAACAACGTTAACTAAAAGAGTGAAGAGAGCTTCATTAAAACCCATTTGAAGGTTAATTGAAATAGGAGGTTTGAAACCAGCAGTAAAAATTTGAGTAGTTTCTTGCTCTCCGCTAAAGAAAGCCATAAACCACTGAAGAGAAATAAAAGCCATGAATGCTAAAGTTGAAAGCATTACAGCAATTGTAACATTTTTCCCAAGTTTACCTACTATACCGATTGCAAAAGCAACTCCTAAAGCTGAACTAATAATGTGTATAGGATCTACCATTTTAAATCTTTATATTTAGTGATGTCTAATGATTTTTTATGTTTAAATAGTTTTAATGTGAATGTTAACATTAAAGCCGTAATACCAAGTCCAATAACGATAGCAGTAAGAGCTAAAGCATGTGGAACAGGGTCAACAATTTCGTTAACAGCATTTGCACTGTTAACCGACGAGTCAATTATAGGAGCAGTTCTATCTTTAATATAGGCTACTGCTACTAATAATAAGTGTGTTCCTGTATCAAATAACGCAAAGCTTATAATAATCTTAATAATATTTTTTTGAGTAAGAAATCCCCAAATACCAATAAGAATAAGTATAAAACCTGTAGCGAATCCAATATTTTGTAATGTTAGATATTGCATTATTCTATATTTTTAGTTTCCTTTAAATTTACTAATATACTTGTAAGCTCAGCCCCTACTTTCATTCCTACAAAAATATAGATAATTGGGATTGCACCTGCACTAATTAAAGTACCAAATGTTCCTAGTTCCATAATTCTGTTGTCTAAAAATCCGCTAGCTAAGACAATTCCTAAAATTCCTGCACCAATAAAACCAATACCTGCTATTGATTCAATTGTAGAAATAAAGCTATGACTAATTTTACTTTCGGGTTTTGCTAATATTGAAAGTACAATTGCCGATGCAATAATAGCACCTCCTTGAAAGCCTCCTCCAGGGGTAAGGTGTCCGTTAATAAATACGTAAGCTCCAAAAATAAAGATTATAGGAATCATTACTTTTGATGCGGTTACAAGAATTTCGCTTGCAGGCAAAAATACTTGTTTGTCGTCTTCGGAACCTGTTTTCTTCAAGCTTAATATAAAGCCTAAAATTGCTGAAGTAAGAAATAATATTGAAACTTCTCCTAAAGTATCAAGTCCACGATATGTAACAACAACTGCTGTTACAAGATTTGCCGCTCCTAATTCGTCGGCTGCATTTTCAGCATAATACCTACCAATGCCTTTTAGTTCTTTTTGCTCCTTAAAATTGTCGGATAATGAAAGAAATATAGATCCAACTCCTAAAAGCAAAACAAAAATAAATACTTTTTTAATCATTTGATTTTCTAATTTTATTTAATACATAAAAGAAAATAATTGTTGAAAGTCCACTTCCAATAGCTGCTTCTGTCATTGCAACATCGGGTGCTGCATAAATCAAAAACATTATTGAAGCAAATAAACTTACAATTCCTGTCGCAATAATTGCTACCTTAAGATTATCAGTTTGTACAGCTACAATAGCCATTACCATGATAAAGAGTCCTAAGAAAACAGATAAAATAATGTATATCATATTAATAATTTTTATTTTGTTTCTTCTTCTAATTTATCTACTATAGTTCTTGAACTTTGCTTAACTTTAATGTTATGAGCTGCTCGGGCAATTACATGAGATGATATTGGATTTGTCATTAAAACAAAAAGTATTAATATAACAATTTTGCCAATCCAATCTAAATGGATAATTCCGATTCCCAAAACACTCAACATAGTTCCTAATGTTGAAGCTTTTGTTCCTGTCTGTATTCTGTTATAAAAGTCAGGCATTCTGACTAATCCAATTGAGCCTAAAAGGATAAATACAGACCCTATAAGTGTTACTACTGCTCCTATTATTTCTATAATTTCCATATTATAAACCTTTTTCGAGATATCTTCCGATTATTACCACTCCTAAAAAACTTAATAAGCCATAAACTATAGCTATATCAAGATATATCATCCTTCCAACGAAATGAGTAATTATTGTAATAATAGCGATTGATGAAACAGCTATTACATCAAATGAAATTACTCTGTCAACCAACGCAGGGCCAACCATAAACCTGTATGCAGATATAAAGACCGAAATCATTATTATTACAACTGCAATTGTTAAAATTGTATCAACCATAGATTTTAATTAAATAATTTTCGAATTTTGACACTATCGCCTGTGTTGCTCCTTCAATATCTTCATGTTGTACATCAATCCAATGTATAAACATTGTGTCGTCCTTAATATCGACAGTTAATGTTCCTGGTGTTAATGATATTGAATTTGCCAAAATTAAACGAGCCATTTTAGATTTAAGCTTAGTTTTGACTTCTACAATACCTGGATTAATTGGTAATGACGGGGTTAAAACTCTTCTGGCTACATCAAAGTTTGATTTGACTAGTTCTCCTAAAAAAACAAACCAATAAATAATGGTGTAAAAGATTGCGGATAATGAGAAATTAAATTCACAAAACACATCGCAATTTCTACAAAAAAGCAGTGCTGCCATTGCTGACAAAACTACTCCAGTTCCTAGTACAATAAGGTCTAATGTATTATTATAGATAAACCATGTTGTAATAAAAACCGTGAATGAAACTATTATACTTTTTGTCTTCATTAACTATTATTTTTTAACTTTATAAAGAATTTGAGTATTTGCACCGCAAAGATATAGATATTTAGATAGCTCCTTTTGAATAGTCAATAACATTTATTACTTTTGCAGTATCAAAAGGATGACTATTTAGTTAACAGGTGTGTATTTTAATAGTAACAGCTGTTACTATTATGAATAACACAGAGTATTTAAAACTGTAAAACATAATGACACAGGGAGATATAAAATCAAACTGCTTACAATGCGTAAACAAATCGTATTGCTTTAGGCAATTAAAAACAAAAGAACTTGATTTCATTAATTCTGAAAGAGTAGAATTAAGTTACAAAAAAGGTGAGATAATTTCTAAACAAGGAGCTTTTGTTACTCAAATACTTTTTGTTAAAAAAGGATTAACTAAAGA
>JAOZLS010000517.1 GCA_029934705.1 Bacteroidales bacterium
GAAAACAGATTTTACTTACAATATGGAATATCCTGTAATAATGTTAAGTTTAAGCTATAAAATTAACAATTACAAACAAAGAAAAGAAGACCCCGATATGAAATCAGATGTCGGAGGCGGAGGAGTAATGTAAAGAAACCCGGCTTTATTTGTAAATTTAAAACAGTTCGAATAAATTATTTGGGCTGTTTTTTTTTGCTTTGAATTAGGACTTAATGATTTATCACAATTCCGTGTTTTTTTATTTCTGCAGAAAACGGATTGTCTGTATAGTAATCAAATTTTGAGATAGGGTGAGGTTCAATCCTATTGTCAATTTGAGATGCAAGAAGCATCAATTGAACTTGAAGGTCAAATTTCTGGCTGTCATCTAATTTTTCAAACACTAACGCAAGATCAATATCGCTGTTGTCCGACTGTTTATTTTTGGCATAAGAACCAAAAAGAACGGCTTTTTCAATACTAAAATGATTCTTTTTAAGAAGTTTAATATATCGGAAGTTCCTTGATAATTTGCAGATAATTATCTCTGTATCCCATGCCTGTACAGGGATAAAAACTTTTTACATCAAAAATTTTCTTAGCTCACTATTTGAGTTTCAAATTTAGGGCTTCTACAATTTCTTTTTGATGTTCAAGCAAATTTTGCGGGACAATATTCAGAACTTCTCCTTCATGTGTGTATTTCATATAATTTATTTTGTCTAAACTTTCAATAGCAAATTCTCGGGTGTATTTTAAGTCGGCAATCTTGTCGGTAATATATTTTACAACCATATAAGCAAGCATTGCCACAAAAACATGACCTCTTGTTCGCTCTTCTTTTCGGACATAAATCGGACGTATTTTCTCTAATGTTGTCTTCATCGTTCTGAATGCAAATTCAACTTTTGCCAAATCTTTATACCGATCATGAGCAGTTTGAGTGTCTAAATTTTTCGACGGAGTATTCGTTTTAACAACGTAACAACCGTCTAATTTCTCTTGTTCTTTTTGCTCATTATTATCTGTTTGAACATTTATTGTTCTTTCATTTAAGCTCAAACTCAGAATTTTACTCAGTTTTAATTTTGATATTTTTTGCTGAATTTTCTTTACGGCAACTTTTGTTTTTGCTCTTTTATGTTCCTGCAAATAAGCATTTTGTATAGCAACAATATCCTTAATGAAATTAATTTTCGATTCTCTGCTCATTTTTAATTCCTCAGCTCTTGCCGGATTTCTTCGCAAAATATAGCGAATATCATCTTGCGAAACTTCAATAATTTTGTCTTCAAACAATTCTAATTGAATTATATTTTTAGAAATAAGAGTTTTTATTTGTTGTTTTGTAATCGTTGTTAAATAATTCCACTTGTAATTGTTCGAAGTAATTTCCTGAACTTGCCCGGTTTTTATCATTCCTTTATCGCCAACGAAGATAACTCTTTCTACTCCAAAGTTTTCCTTTAATTTTTGTAATTGATTCGATACTGTTTTTGTATCACCCGTATTACCTTTAAAAACTTCGACTGATAACGGATAGCCCTTATTGTCAGTCAATAAACCTATTACAATTTGTTTTTTGCCCTTCTTTTTATCTCGATTGTAACCGTAAGCGGCAAGTTCGTTTTTGTTGCCTTCAAAATATGAAGACGTTACATCGTACAAAAATATCTCTTTAATCGGCTCATTATTATTGCGATAAGAGAAGATTTTCTGTTCAATTTTATCTTGATTCGCACTTAGCCAATCAAGATTCTCATACAAATCATCCTCATTAAACTTGTTGATTTTAAATATGTTATCGACAGCCTGTGATTTTTTCCATTCATTTGCTAAATAGTTGCGAGAGCCTTGCGATATTACCCTGCCTGCAATTTGAAATAATGCCAATTTTGCTTGCCTTGAATTACCTAAAGCCTGTTTAATTCCAAGCCTTTTGGCTATTTCGGAAACTGCAAAAATCCCTCCGAAAGATTTCCCTTGTGATAATTGCAAGTCTGAAACTGTTGTTATTTTTTCTCCCTTGAGAACTTTATCCAAACTTGAAATCATCTCTTCTGACCATTTTGATAAATTTGAAATAATGCGGTGCCTTACTTTTTTGCCTTCCCGATAGTTTTCCATCAGAACCACAGAGGTATAGGTCTTAGTTTTTGTCTTCTTATTTATTCTTTGTATAAACATCTTAGCCACAAAGAAAATAAATTAAATGATTATAACAAAATTATATATAAAATAATTAACAGTATATTTCTTAGCCACACTTTTTGGAGCTATTTTAATTTTAAGCCTTTAAGGATACGGACTTCAGCGTTTTTTTATACAAAATCGGGAGGAACTTCCGTTTTATAGAGGAAGCAGAAAAACTTAAAGAACAGTTAATAAAAAGGAAAAAACAGAAAGCAGAAGAAGCAAAAGAAGCCAAACGAGAGAGAAGAACTAATATTTCCGGTCAAATATTTGGTTATACAATAGCCTTTGTTATAATTGCCGGATTTTTATCTTTGGTATTTATTAATAGTATATTAACAATTTTTTATAA
>JAOZLS010000518.1:0-2031 GCA_029934705.1 Bacteroidales bacterium
CTTCAGGGATTAAGGGTAAAAAAGCTTTAAAAATCAGATAGTTCGACTTTTCGGAGTAGTCTCATAATTTGAATTCTAAATAGAATTTGAACGAAAATAACCCGTAATTGAAAATCAAGTTTACCCCAACCCTAAAGGGAGCTTGATTTTCAATTACTTCACCCTTTAGGATTAGGGTAAAAAGAAATTAAAAATTCGTAATTACCCTTTTTCCGTTAAAGCACTCAATATTGTATTTTATAATTATTCAAATTAAGCAAAAATATTTTTAAATATGAAAAATATTAATTTAAGAATTGGTTTGAATTATGTACTTTTACGCCAAAATATTATTATGAATATTATTGATACACACACGCATTTATTTGTAAAAGAATTTGACGAAGACCGCAATGAGGTAATTGAAAGAGCTTTAGCTTCAGGAATAAAAAAAATGATTTTCCCGTGCATTACAACTTCTGACATTCCTATTTTGCTTGAACTTGCTACAAAATACCCCGAAAGTTGTTTTCCTGCTGTTGGTTTACACCCCTCGGATGTAAAAGACGATTTTAATACTGAAATTGAAATTATTGAAGAAAACCTAAAAACAGGTAAATTTATTGCTGTTGGCGAAACAGGAATTGATTTATATTGGGACAAAACTTTTATCGACATTCAAAAAAAATCGTTTGAGAAACAAGTTCTTCTAGCAAAAAAATATAATTTGCCAATAATAATTCATGTAAGAGAAGCATTTAACGAAGTTTTTGAAATTATAGACAAGCATAACGACGAAAACTTAAAAGGTGTTTTTCATAGTTTTACTGGAGACCTAGAGCAGGCAAAAAAAATATGTGGATATGGTAATTTTATGATTGGAATAAACGGAATTGTTACTTTTAAAAACTCAGGACTAGGCAAAGTTGTTGAAGAAATTAGTATTAACAAACTTATTTTAGAAACCGATTCGCCTTATCTTTCACCAGCTCCTAAAAGAGGAAGGCGTAACGAAAGTTCGCACTTAGTACATATTGCACAAAAAATTGCTGACATTAAAAATATTAGTATTGAAGAGTTACAAGATAACACGAACAAAAATTCAATAAAATTATTTGGAAATAAACTTGCCTAAAAAAACGTAAACAAATGAAAAAAAATACTGAAAGCTCGTCGATACTAATAATATATACAGGAGGAACAATAGGAATGATGCTAAATCCGGAAACAGGCTCGTATAAACCTGTTGATTTTGCACATCTTACACAAAAAATTCCATCGCTTAAAAGTTTTTGCTACAAAATAGAAAGCATATCTTTTAATCCTCCCATTGACTCGGCAGATGTAAAACCTGATTTTTGGGTTAAACTTGCCAATATTTTAGAAGAGAACTATACTAAATTTGATGGTTTTGTAGTTTTACATGGCACAGATACTATGGCATATACGGCTTCGGCATTAAGTTATATGTTGCAAGATTTTAACAAACCCGTAATACTTACTGGTGCTCAACTGCCATTAGAAACAATTAGAACCGACGGTAAAGAAAATATTATTACTGCCATTGAAATAGCAGCTGCAAAAGAGGATGGGAAACCAATTGTACCAGAAGTTTGTATATATTTTGAAAATAAATTAATGCGTGGAAACCGGTCTATTAAAAAGAATGCTGAATATTTTGATGCTTTTGATTCGCCAAACTATCCGCATTTAGCACAAGCTGGCGTAAATATAAAATACAACAAAAGAGCCATAAAATACTCCGACTATCAAAAAGTTCCGGTAGTAAGAACAACTCTTGATACAAATGTTATAATAGTAAAATTATTTCCTGGTATTTCAGAAAAAATTCTAAAAACAATTTTTACTATGGAAGGTTTAAAAGGTGTTGTTTTAGAAACATTTGGCTCTGGCAATGCTATAATGGACGATTGGTTTATTAATTTGCTTGAGGATGCAGTTAAACGAGAGATTGTTATAGTAAACGTAACCCAATGTATTGGAGGCAGTGTTGCCATGGGGAAATACGAAACAAGCTCTAAACTAAAAAAT
>JAOZLS010000518.1:2041-2526 GCA_029934705.1 Bacteroidales bacterium
GCAAATGTAATAAGCGGAAAAGATATGACAACGGAAGCTGCTGTTACAAAATTAATGTATTTATTGGGTATGAATATGAGTTATAATGCCGTATGTAGCTTTATGAAAAAGCCAATTGCTGGCGAATTAAGCGAGTAAATGAAAATTAGTGCCTGTCGATAATATAGGCTTAAACCCTGAGGGTTTATTTTTATAAATTCTCACTTTGTGGGTAAACTCTAATTAACTATAATAATAACCCAAACTCATAAATAAAAGGTTTAATACTCATTACTAAGTAATAGATTTTCTTTGTTTACCCCTAAGCCTAAAGGGAGCAAAGAAGATCTATCACAAAAAGTATTAAATAAATTTCATAAAATAAAACTTTTGTGTTAATATTGCATTCCCAAATTAGGAGAGGTGTCCGAGTGGTTTAAGGAGCACGCTTGGAAAGCGTGTGTACTTGTTAAGGGTACCGGGGGTTCGAATCCCTTCCTCTCCGC
>JAOZLS010000178.1 GCA_029934705.1 Bacteroidales bacterium
ACAGTCTTGAATTTTTGTTACTTTTGTTTCAAGATAAAAGTAAGACGATTTTTTTTTTAGAATAAATACAACACAAAATCAACTGCCTTAGAATTTAACAAAACAATGCTAACAGCAACAAATTACAAATATAGAAATTTCACAACCAGTAAAGTTGCGTGCTTTATAAGAACACAACTTCTAAGTGGCTTAGGTTTTTATATTTTTTTGTTGCTGTGTGCATTTATTTTTAGGGTAAATTTTGCTTAGGTAATATGCAAAAACAGGTAAAACAAAGATAAATATGCAATTTTAAATTATATGTGTTTATAATATATTTATTTTTCTTAACTTTGTATATAGAATACTTAATTTATTTAAGACAAACTTAAACTATTGATTTATGTTTTTTTTAAGTGGAACTTGCAAATAATATATAAAAAAACATTATGAATACACAGACCATAGAAAAACAAAAATTACACTTAATTATGTGGATTTCGCAGTTACAAGATATTTCGTTGATTGAGAAACTTAAAGAATTCCAAGAAGATAATTTTGAAATACCTCAATGGCACAAAGATATTGTGAGGGAAAGAATTATAAAATCTGAAGATAATACTGATCGATTATTAAATTGGGATACAGTCAAGGATAGTTTTATTATTGATTAAATGAAGTACAAAATACAAATAGAGCCAGAAGTTAAAATAGATATTCAAGATGCTATAACATGGTATAATTCTCAACAAAAAGGTTTAGGACGTAAATTCTATAGCGAAGTAAAAACTACTTTTAAACATTTAATGACAAATCCATATTTTGAAATTAGATATGATAATGTGCGTTGTTTTCCATTAAAAAAATATCCTTACATTGTATATTTTACTATTAATGATATTGATAAAATATTGATTATAAGATCCGTTTTCCACACAAGTAGAAATCCAAATATTACAAAATAGCGTACAATAATTATATACTATGGGTATGTATGGTGCTTATACTAGACAGGCTAGTTACTAATTTTACAAGTAATATAAATTTACTTGTAAAATTAGTAACCCACACTCTCGGTAGTATGCAAAAAACAACAATAGAAGCTTGGCGAAGACTGCGTGTTCGTCTTTTTTTTAGCAGTAGTTTTATAACTACTAAAATGCGATAGCATTTTTAATTGTCGCAAAAAGCTAGTACGATAAAAAAAATTCTTATCTTTCCAACACAAAAATTAACTCCCTTAGAATTTAATACAACAATGCTAACTGCAATAAATTCAAATATAGGAATTTTACAACCAGTAAAGTTGCGTGCTTTATTAGCGTTGATCCATTGCAGTTTAAATATGCCTATTACACCCCCAGTATCGATATTTCAATAAAAGTTGTTTTAAGAATTATTATGAATTAAGTTTCATCTAATTTCTCTGTTTTTATGGATAAAGCCCTGTTTTCGGTCTATATACGCTAATTATTTGTCATATTTCCATAATACTAGACTTTAAAGTTACTATACGCTAGCACAAAAGCCATATAAGCTTGTTTTTGGGCGATTTAAGAGACTTTTGTGTTTTTTGAACAAATAGCACCAGAATGATTTTTGAATTGATACTCAATTACTTAGCTTAACTAGGAAATTAATACAAATCAAAACAGCCTGATTATTTATAATAGAAAAAATGTTGCATGTGTTAAATATCCCCTACTAATACATCAATTCTACAACCGCATCAACCTCGGCTTCGGTAATCTTATGATACATTCCCGAAACTTTATTCTTCTTCATAAGTTCAATTATTTCTTTTTTGTTTTCGAGGTTTAATCCAATTTCTTGTAATCTAATAGGTGAATTTATTGAGACGAAGAATTCTTCAAATTTCTTAATCATTATATCAGCATCGCTGGTGTCAAAAACTAATTCACCTAGTTTTTTCATCCTATCAGGTAATTTTTCTTGAAAAAACTTTAACCAAGCCGGATATGCTATTGATAAACTTGCTCCGTGTGCAGTGTCATACAAAATAGATAATATATGCCCAAGTGAATGAACACCCCAGTCACCACTGAGTTTACCTTGATATGTAAGTCCGTTTAATGCACTGGTTGCTTGCCACATAATGTTAGCTCTATATTCGTAGTTTTTTAAATCGCTAAGTAGTAAAGGAGCAAAATGCATAGCTTCTTTTATTATTGATGCTACATATCTATCAGCCAAAGGAGAATCGCCATAGCCAAAGAAACTTTCTAGTGAATGTGCTATTAAATCCACAATGCCGTAGGCTGTGTATTCAGCAGAGAGTGTATAGGTAAATTGTGGGTCGAGAAATGAGTGTTTAGGGTAAGCAAGTTCGTTTCTATGTCCAATTTTTTCTTTAGTTTCTTCATTTTGTAAAACAGCAAACATGTTCATTTCGGTACCTGTTGCAGCAACGGTTAAGACTGCAATTAGGGGTAGTGCTTTTGTTGGTGCAATTTTATATGTCATAACATCCCACGCATCCAAATCTTCTTTTACACAAAGTGCTGTTATTTTTGCCGAATCAATAACACTTCCACCACCTAAGGCAACAATAAAATCAATATTATTTACTTGTGCAAACTTTGTTGTTCTGTTTGTGTCAAAAGTTGTAGGATTTGGTTTAATACCTGAAAACTCTAAAACTTCGATTCCTTCTTTTTCTAAATTTGATTTTACAAGAGTTAAGTAGCCATTTTTAACAACCGAGCCTTGTCCGTAAACAATAAGAGCTTTTTTTCCTAATTCTTTGGCGTAAGTACCTATATTATTTGTTACATTTTTGCCAAAATGGACTTTTGTTGGGTTATATGCTATAAAATTTTCCATATTACTATTATTTAATATTTGAACTTAATTCATAAGCCACGACTGCTGTGGCGGTTGCAACATTTATTGAAGTATTAAATCCGTTCATTGGTAGATGAAGAGATGTTTCTGCTAAATTAAGTAATTCTTGAGAAACTCCCATATTTTCGGCACCAATTATTAAAAAAGTTTCTTTTGAAGAAGTAAAATTCTTATAATTAATACTTAGCTCAGTTTTTTCAAGTGCAATAAATGTTGAATTAGCTTTTAGTTTAATTAAATCGTTTATATTTGAGATATATTCAAATTCTACATAATTAATTGTTGAACGTGATGTTTTCGCAAGTTTCTTAGGATTTATTTTATCGCTATAATTATAGAGAAATATTTTTTTTATGCGAAGTGCATCAGCAATTCTAAAAATCATACCAACATTACCAATATTACTAACATTATCGAGTATAAAATTTAATTGTATTCGTGATGATTTTATATTATCACTGATTTTTTGAGTGTCTGGGTTTTCGTCGTAGAATTCTAATTGTCTATTTTTCATTTTAAGGTATAAAAAAAGCCGATGCATATAAAAACATCGGCTTAATATTGTCAAATATTTTTTATTCGCCTCTAACCAGTCTAATACCAGCAAGTCCTTCTTCGGCGTTTTGCTCTAAGTTAAAGCGTCTGTTGTTTCTAAGTACGTTGGATTTACACATATAGTTTCCACCTCTACATACTTTACTAACGCCTCTTTTTGGACCTAATGGATTATTTTCTTCACTTTTTGAATAATAATCATCTTTGTACCAGTCAAAACACCATTCCATGGCATTTCCACTCATATCATATAATCCTAGCTCGTTAGGTTTTTTCTCTCCAACAGAATGAGCTCTGTTTCCGGAGTTCTTAATACTCCAACCTACCTCATTAACTTCATAGCTTCCACTATAAGAAAATGATTTAGACTTAACGCCACCAACTGCGGCATATTCCCATTCGGCCTCAGTTGGTAGTCTGTAACCATTAGCTTCATGTTTGTACGTGACAATAAATTTATTACTGTCTCTTTTAATATCGTAGCATTTGTCTAAAGCATTAACTTTACTAAGCCAGTTACAATACATTACAGCATTTTCCCAGCTAAGATTTGTCATTGGTACATCTTTATCCCCATCAGGTATTGCTATTCCAGCTGAACGACAAAAATTACTGTACTCCCCAATAGTTACTTCAAATTTTCCCATATAAAAGGAATTTAAAGTAACTTTGTGTTCTGGCCTTTCATCACTATTGGTACTATTATCATTTCCCATAATAAATGATCCACCCTCAATTAAAATCATTTCGGGCTTATTGTCTTGTGCAAATACTATGTTACTAAAAAGTAGTAGTGCAACTAGGTAGGTAAAAACTCTCATAGTCTAAAATTTATTAATAAAATATTTTTTACAAATATAGTTTTTTTACATATTATATAAAACTTTTATTTGTTTTCTAAAATTTTGAACGTCTTGGTTTAAATGAATTCATATTATAATCTTTTTCAGATACAATATACTCATTTTCTTTTAATTTCCAATCAATATTTAAGATTTTATCGTCAAACCGTATGCCACTTTCAGATTCCTTATTATATATATTATCACACTTATAAGAAACTATCGCAATATCGCTGAGAACTGAAAATCCATGTGCAAACCCCTTAGGAATTAATAATTGCTTATTATTAGTAGCATTAAGTATAACTCCAAAATGCTGTCCGTAAGTTTCAGAGTTAACTCTTAAGTCAACGGCAACATCGTAAATTTCGCCTTCAATAACTCTTACTAACTTTGTTTGACCATGCCTTCCTGCCTGAAAATGTAAACCTCTAATTACTCCTCTCGTAGATTTTGATTGATTATCTTGAATAAAATTATAAATTAATCCTTTTTCTAAAAATTGATTTTTATTATAACTTTCAAAAAAATATCCTCTCTCATCTCGAAAAATTTTCGGTTCAATAATTTTTAATCCTTTAATTGTAGTATTTATAACGTTCATTTTTTATAAGTATTATACAAAATTGTATTATTAGATAGAAAAAAACATCAAAAGTAAACATAGTTTTACTTTTAATATCTAAATGTTTGAATTTTTCCAGAAGCAATATCAAAAAGATACTGTCCGTAATTATTATTTTTCATTGTTTCAGCAGTTTCTTCAAGTTTTTCTTTAGAAATATAGCCTTTTGAATAAGCAATTTCTTCGATACAAGCAATTTTTAATCCTTGTCTAAATTCAATTGTAGCAATAAATTCCGATGCTTTTAGTAAACTCTCGTGTGTTCCTGTATCTAACCAAGCCATTCCTCTACCTAAAAGTTGAACTTTTAAATTATCTTCTTCGAGGTAAATCTTATTCAAATCTGTTATTTCCAGTTCGCCACGCGTTGAGGGTTTTAGGTTTTTAGCTTTCTGAATTACAGTGTTATCGTAAAAATATAGACCAGTAACTGCATAATTAGATTTTGGAATTTCTGGTTTTTCTTCTAAAGAAAGGACTTTTCCTTTGGAATCGAATTCAGCAACACCATAGCGTTCAGGATCTTTGACATAGTAACCAAAAACTATTGCACCATCAGTTATTTTTGCACTTTGTGTTAAAACTTCGGCAAAGTTGTATCCAAAAAATATATTATCGCCTAAAATAAGGCAAACAGTATCGTCTCCGATAAAATCTTCACCTATAATAAAAGCCTGTGCAAGTCCATCTGGTGAAGGTTGAACAGCATATTCGATAGTTATTCCGAGGTCTGAACCATCGCCAAATAAATTTTCGTACAAACCAATATCATGAGGTGTTGAAATAATTAAAATTTCGGTAATTCCTGCTGTCATTAAGTTTGATAGCGGATAATAAATCATTGGTTTATCATAGACAGGTAATATTTGTTTAGATATTGTTTTTGTAATAGGATAAAGTCTCGTTCCAGAACCTCCTGCTAATATAATGCCTTTCATATATAAAGAGTTTTAAATTACTGATTCAAAATATTTTATTGTTTTAACTAAGCCTTCTTTTAATGGAATTTCAGGTTTCCAGTTAAGCTTTTCTCTTGCAAGAGTTATATCTGGCTTGCGTTGCATAGGATCATCGGCTGGTAATGGTAAATAAATTAATTTAGAGTTAGAGTTTGTTAGTTCTAAAATTAACTGAGCAAGTTCTAAAATTGTAAATTCGCCAGGGTTTCCAATATTTACAGGGCCTGTAAAACTATCTTCTGTATCTTCCATCAAGCTAATTAAACCTTTTACTAAATCGTCAACATATTGAAAACTTCTAGTTTGATTTCCTTCACCAAAAATTGTTATATCTTCGCCTTTCAGAGCTTGTACAATAAAATTTGAAACAACACGACCATCATTAGGGTGCATTCTTGGTCCGTAAGTATTAAAAATTCTTGCTATTTTAATTTTCACATCATTTTGCCTTTGGTAATTTACAAATAATGTTTCAGCAACGCGTTTTCCTTCATCATAACAAGAACGAATTCCAATAGGATTAACTGATCCCCAATAAGATTCAGGTTGAGGGTGTATTTCAGGGTCGCCATAAACTTCACTAGTTGAAGCTTGTAATATTTTGGCATCCTTTCTTTTTGCAAGTCCGAGCATGTTAATTGCACCTAATACAGCAGTTTTAACAGTTTTAATTGCATTGTGCTGATAATGCACAGGAGATGCAGGGCTTGCTAAGTTGTATATTTCATCAACTTCGGCATAAAAAGGCATTGTAACATCGTGCCTAATAAGCTCAAAATATTTGTTATCTAAAAGGTGCAGTACATTAGTTTTACTGCCAGTAAAAAAATTATCTAAAGCTAAAACTTCATGTCCTTTATTAAGTAATATTTCGCATAAATGAGAACCTACAAATCCGGCTCCTCCGGTAACTAAAATATTTTTCATAATATTAAATGTATTCATTAATAGAAAAGGCTAAATATATCTTTGAATTAATTGCAAAAAATTATCCAATGAATTATTTTTACAATATACTGAAAAAATATTAAATTTTACAATCAGTATAATTACAAACTCATTGGATGATTTTAAATAATAGCTAGAACTATTTTCTACCTATTCCAAAATATTTAAAGCCATTTTCAGTAACTTCATCGGAATTATAAATATTACGACCATCAAAAATAACTTTTTCAGCCATTAATTTATTCATTACTTTATAATTAAGAACTTTAAATTCGTTCCATTCAGTGACTAATAGTAAAGCATCAGCATCAATTAATGCTTCATCTTTATCTTTAGCATAAGTAATTATATTTCCAATTTTACGTTCTGACTCCTCCATTGCAACTGGATCAAAAGCTATTACTTTTGCACCATATTCTAGCAGCTTCTTAATTAAAACAAGTGCTGGAGCTTCACGCATATCATCGGTGTTTGGTTTAAAAGATAATCCCCAGAGAGCAATTTTTTTATCTTTTAATTCACCTTTATAATAGTTGTAAACTTTAGTGAAAAGAATCGATTTTTGTGTTTCGTTAACAGACTCAACAGCTTTTAAAATTCTTAATGAGTAACCTTTTGAATCGGCTGTACTGATAAGAGCTTTCACATCTTTAGGAAAGCATGAACCACCATAACCTGTACCTGCATATAAAAATTTATTTCCAATTCTAGAATCGCTTCCAATACCTTTTCTAACATTATTTATGTCGGCACCAACAATTTCGCATAAATTAGCTATATCATTCATAAAACTAATTTTTGTCGCTAACATTGAGTTTGCTGCATATTTTGTGAGCTCTGCCGATGGTATATCCATAAAAAGTATAGGATGCCCATTAAGAACAAATGGTTTGTATAATCTGTTCATTATTTTTTCAGCTTTTTCGCTATCAAGTCCAACAACAATTCTGTCAGGTCTCAAGAAATCGTCAACAGCACTACCCTCTTTTAAAAATTCAGGATTTGAAGCAATATCAAATTTAATAACGACTTTACGCTTATCAAGTTCATCTTGAATAACTTTTCTTACAATTTCGGCTGTCCCAATGGGTACAGTACTTTTTGTAACAAAAACTAAATAGTCGGTCATATTCTGACCAACTTCTCTTGCAACATTCATTACATAAGTTAAATCGGCACTTCCGTCTTCATCAGGTGGAGTTCCAACAGCACTAAAAACTACTTCGCAGTGAGCAAGAGTTTCAGTTAAGTTCGTAGTAAAATGTAACGAACCTTTTTTGTAGTTTCGTTGGACCATTTTTTCTAGTCCTGTTTCGTAAATTGGAATTATACCTTTTTTAAGATTCTCAATTTTAGTTGTGTCAATATCAACACAAGATACATTTATACCAATTTCGGCAAAGCATGTTCCTGTAACTAACCCAACATAACCGGTTCCTACAACAGATATTTTCATACTATTTATATTTTATATTTAAAATTTTATATTTAATAAACTACAAACTTTATAATAAAAGATTTATTATGCAAATAGTTCTTTAAAAAAAATAAAAATAAAAAAAACGAAATATGGCCTTTATATCAAAAAAAATGCTGATAAATAA
>JAOZLS010000519.1 GCA_029934705.1 Bacteroidales bacterium
TCTTATTAATAAATCAAAAAATAAATTAAACCATAATAATCAACAATTGAATTTGATTATGAAAGGAGCTAATATAGGTTGGTGGGATTGGGATATTCCATCGGGAGATGAAATTTATAATAAAATACTTCCCGAACTTCTCGGTTATAAATTAAACGAAATTAAATCTCACATAAGTTGGTGGGAAAATAAAATTCATCCTGACGATTTAAAGCAAGTAGGCACCGATTTACAAGAACATTTTGAAGGAAAAACTGATTATTATATTAACGAACATCGTTTAAAAATAAAAAATAAAGGATGGAAATGGTTTCTTGATTACGGACAAGTTATTGAACGTGATAAAAATAATAAGCCCCTAAGAATGATAGGGACTTTGAGAGATATTGAAGATCAGAAAAATAATGAAAGCGAACTGATAATTGCAAAAGAAAAAGCAGAAGAAAGTGACCGTTTAAAAACTGAATTTATTAACAATATGTCTCATGAAATAAGAACACCGATGAACGGTATTTTGGGGTTTTCAAACTTTTTAGACAACACCGATTTATCAAATGAAAAACGAAGGTATTATATAAATATAATTCAAAACAGCGGAAATCAATTAATGCGAATTATTGACGATATTTTGGAAATATCAAAACTTGGAACAAAACAGGTAAAACTTTATGAAAAAGAAATTTGTTTAAATGATTTTTTATTAGAATTGTTCTCGATTTTTGACATAAAAGCAAAAGAAAATAAAACACCTTTATATTTATACAAAGAACTTTCGGACAAAGAAAGTACTATAATTACAGATGAAACAAAACTAAATAAAATTTTGAGCAACTTATTAGAAAACGCTCTAAAATTTACAAATACCGGATTTGTTGAATTTGGTTATAATCTAGTACAGACGCACGACCGTGCGTCTCAACAACAATTACAAATATACGTAAAAGATACAGGAGTAGGAATAAAATCTGAAAGTCAGAAAACTATATTTGAAAAATTTTCGCAAGAAGAAAAAGAATTATCCCAAAAAGTTGGCGGGCTAGGATTAGGTTTATCAATAGCAAAAGAAAACACCGAACTACTCGGCGGAGAAATCATACTTAAATCTGAAAAAGGGAAAGGCTCAATATTTTACGTTACAATTCCTTATAAACCAGTGCAAAAAGATATTGATCTGATAACTTCAAATCATCATATTAATGAAAAAATGCAAAAGCAAGACAAATACACAGTTCTAATTGTAGAAGACGAAGAAATAAATTATTTATACATTGACACATTACTTGAAAATTCGGAATTTAATTTAACAACTTTACATGCCAAACACGGAAAAGAAGCTGTTGAAATGTGCAAAGAAAATCCTGAAATTGATTTTGTATTAATGGATTTAAAAATGCCAATAATGACAGGATTTGAAGCAACAAAATTAATCAAAGAATTTCGACATAATTTACCGATAGTTGCACAAACAGCATATTCGACAATAGAAGAAAAAGAACAAGCATTTTCGGCAGGTTGCGATGATTTTATTTCAAAACCAATAAGCGAAGAAACTTTAAAGGGTGTTATTAATAAATACTTGACAGCAGTAAATAAAATTTAATTAACATGATAATAAAAATAAATATTCGCAGTCCTGATTGATAAAAAATATGTTGGCATGATAGAAACAATCTTATTTATTAACGGACTGAAATACAGGAGTTTTGAATTTTTAGAAATATGTTTTTAAAGACATTCAAATTAAATTTTCTATATTTTTCTCATCTAAACTTGGTTATAAGTACTAGGTGCATCGTGTAGAGTTAATGTTAGTTCAGAATCTTCGTTTTTTTTCAATAATACAAATATGATTCTGTCTAAGGTTTTATATTGATAATTATTTGTATTAAATAAATTCGTAGATACATTATAATTGTTTATATTCACAATTTAATATTAATAATTACTTCTATATTAATATTATACTATTTACAAAAAAAACTTAATGCACAGTTAAACATGAAAAAAAAACCAACATACTTAGACTTAGAAACTGAAATAAAAGAACTTCGCAAAAAACTGTCAAATAAAAACAATGCAGAAGACTTTAAAGAAATAGAACATAAAAAACTTTCGGAAGCAGTAGAGCAAAGTGCAAACATAATTGTTATAACTGATACAGACGGTAATATTGAGTATGTAAATGAAAATTTCATTAAAACCACAGGCTACTCACAAAAAGAAGTAATCGGACAAACCCCACGGCTTTTAAATGCAGGAGAACAAAAAAAAGAGTATTACTCTCAATTATGGAAAACCATTAAAGCAGGAAAAAAATGGAAAGGAGAATTTTGCAATAAAACAAAAAATGGAAAAATTTACTGGGAACAAGCAACAATAACACCTATAAAAGACGATAATAATGACATAATTAATTTCCTTGCTGTTAAAGAAAATATAACAGAACATAAAAAAAACGAAAAAGAACTTAAACAACGAGAAAACTATCTTATAGCATTAAATAAAACATCTGAAATT
>JAOZLS010000179.1 GCA_029934705.1 Bacteroidales bacterium
TTGGAATTGGAACTTCCACTCCTTTTAGCAAACTCGATGTAGAAGGTGGAATTACTGTTGGCTCGGGATATTCCGGTAGTTTTGCTGCTCCTGCGGAAGGTATGTTAATTCAAGGGGCGGTTGGCATTGGAACTGCTCCAACAGCAAAACTTTCTGTAAGTATAGATGGCACCCCATTAGGCGGTGCAGCTGCTTCGCCTACATTTAATACTATGTCTGGGACTTTAAATGCAGCTATAAATACAGACTTGATATTAGCAAATATCGGTTACAAATCGCCCAACCAAACTTCATTTGGTATTCACGCATTCAGGCGAGTTGCAAATGGTGCATGGAATAATTCAAATATAATTATTGGAATGGATGTTGATAATTCGCCAAGAGCAGGCGGTTGGATTTCTATTGGAGGTGATAGTCGTATTGGAATTATGACAGCTTTCCCTACTGCAGAATTAGACGTTGGAGGAACAGGTGCAATAAAAGTTCCTGTTGGAACAACTGATCAACGCCCGGGAACTGCTACGCAAGGAATGATAAGATATAATACTTCTACAAGTCATTTTGAAGGATATAACGGCTCATCGTGGAATAATTTAGATTAAAAATTAACTTATATTTTAATTAATGCTGTTCAGGAAAACAAATAAACAATTTAATTAAAAGAATTGAAGAAATAGAAAATCAATAATTTCCTTTTCATCAACAATCCAACAAAAACAATTAATTATTGTAATTTTGCACATGTAATTACATTATTAATTAAAGTAACATTTTAAAAAATTAGAATTATGAAAAACAAAAATTTATTATTGATTGTCATTTTATTTATGACATTTTCAGTAAATGCACAAAAAGGCTTAGTAATTGATGAAAGCTTTGAAGGAACATTTCCTCCAACAGACTGGGCAATTTTTGAAGACGGAACCGGAACAACCCTCTGGGACCAAAGTGACTGGTGGCCGGTAACAGGAACTCAATGTGCGAAAGCCCCTTATGACGACTCTGGTAACCACAATTCAGAATGGCTTGTTACGCCCGTTATAACCTCGGGTGCAAACGAATTAACTTTCTATGCTTGTGATAATTATGATGCAACAGAGTATTACTCTACATTATCCGTGAAAATATCGACAACCGACCAAACAACAACTTCGGCTTTTACAAACTTATTAACAATACAGGAGGCAGATGCCGGACACGGAGTTATGACACAATATACAGTTGATTTATCGGCTTATAGCGGAAGTTCTGTTTATATTGCCTTTGTTATGGAAGATTTTGACGACGATGGAGAAGATTGGTTTATTGATGATGTAAAAGTATCTGTTACAGAATCGCACGATTTGGCTGTAACTGCAATTACGCCACAATTTGTATTAACTGGTGCAACCGTAACTCCACAGGTAGCAATTCAAAGTTATAGTTCCGACGAAGAAGCAAGCTATCAAGTAGATTTAACAGACGGAGCAGACTATTCGTCAACAGTTAATATAACAACACCAATAGCAGCAGGCGAAGAAGTATTTATTGATATGGAAAGTTGGACTCCTGCCGATAACGACTACACATTAACAGCAACAGTTACTTTAACTGGTGATGTAAATACGGACAATGACGAAATGGCGATTTCTTGTATTGTAGGAAATTACAACCAAGACACTTACACAAGTAATACCGGCGACAATATATACGGAACTATTAATCTTGAAAATGGCGATTTTACAGAGATAGGAACAGTAACAAGCGACCCTTTCCCTATGGCAGAAGAATATAACGGAGAATATATATACCGAGTTCGTAATGATATGTCTTTTGGAATTGTTGCTCCAAACGGAACGTTTATTAATAAAGGAAACCTAACTGGTTACTCAGGAATAGTTACAGGGCTTGCATGGGATTGGACAAATAATATTATGTATGTAATGATATTAACTGACGACACAGATAACTATCCTAATTTATTTACGTTGAATCTGGAAACCTTAGTTCTTACTCAAATTGGTAGCACTGGCACAGTATCAGGAATTGTTGCAATAGATATGGCTAATGATGGATATATATACGGAACGACTGTTAATATTACTGGCGACCGCTTAATAAAAATAGACACAGAAACTGCAATTGTTACCGACATAGCTCCTTTAAACATAGACATTAACAACGGACAAGACATATCTTATGACGCACAAACAAACATATTATATTCATATATCTGGACAGGATATGAATCAAAACTTGGAACATTTGATTTGCTAACAGGTAATTTTACCGAAATATCAAGCGGAGCAGATAAACAACATCCAACCCTTGTTATTACAAAAAGTGGAATACCTTCAACAATAAGTGAGCATAATTCAAATATCAACATTTATCCAAACCCGTCAAACGGAGTATTAAATATAAATGTAAACGAAAATTATAATATAGAAGTTATTGATGTTACTGGTAAAATAATTAACACAAAAACAGTTAATTTTAATAGCCAACTAGCAATAAATAAATCAGGAATATATTTTATTCGTTTTTCTAATGAAAACAAAACGTTTGTAAAGAAAGTTGTTATTAAATAAATATTTATTTAACATCATATAATAAAAACTACAAATATTTGAAGATTGGGTATTTTGTTACTCGTAACAAAATACCTAAGCTTCATTTTTTTACACTACTTTTTTAAATGAGTATAGCTTTTTTTTACAAAATAATGTAAGCGACATCAAACAGCACTAAGTTTAATCCAAAATTAGTAAACATAAAATCTCATCACAATGAAACAAATAATTTTTCTTATCTCAATGTTAGCAATAACAATAAGCTCAGTTGTTGCACAAACAACTCCAGTTGCGGATTATACTTTTTCGCAAAGCGAAGGAACTTATACTGAAATGTCTGGCGGAACAGTTCACGGGACAGAAACAAACGACGACGAAAGTTTCAATGCCGTAGATTTAGGTTTTACTTTCAATTATAACGGAACGGATTACACTCAAATCAGCATACAATCAAATGCTTGGATAGCAATGGGAAGTTCAGTTGTTCAAAAACAAAAAACGCCATTGAGTGATAATGGAAGTAGTAATAATGCAATTTCTATATTTGGTTGTTCATTAAAATCTTCGCCAACAGGCGAACTTATGAGCAAAATGGAAGGAACTGCTCCAAATAGAATTTTTACTATTCAGTGGAAAAGTTATGTGCGAGACTATGCTGCTAGTCCAAATATTTTTGATGAAGATATTCTTAATTTTCAGATAAAATTACACGAAACTTCTAACAAAATTGAATTTGTTTACGGAAATATGACTTTGGTAGAAACCTACGACAACTATTTATGGTATATGCCACAAGTTGGCTTGCGTGGAAGTTCAAGAGACGATTTTAATAACCGAAAATCATATTTTGGAGAACTTAGATACAAATGGGAAAATACAATTATTGGAACAAGTTATACTAATGTTATTGCACTCGACAAAGGAAGAAAACCCCAGTCAGGGCAAACTTTTACATTTACCGAACCAGCAAATTACGATGCTGGAATTGTTGATTTAACAAACGATAGAGTTTTTTACACAGCTGGAAATCAAGATATTATTGTTTCGTTGAAAAATTACGGAACAACGACATTAACTTCTGTAACAATAAAATGGAAGGTAAACGATGGAACAACAAACTCCTACAACTGGTCTGGTTCGTTAATAAATACAAATATTGCCACAGATATAAGCATTGGAACTTACGATTTTACCGCTGATAATGTTTACGAAATTGAAGTTTGGACAGAAAACCCAAACGGAAATACTGATGAGGTTTCAGGAAATGATAAATTTACATCATTTCACAGTTTAAATCAATATTGTGGCGGAACAAACATTGTTTACGATGAGGATTATTATATTGAAGACGTAGTTCTTGGAAATATTATTCATATTGGAGGTGAAGACGGAAATTATCAAGTTGGTGATTTTTCTTCGCATTACAATGCAAACTATACTCCGGGAGAAAGCCTAAATTATTCTATTGACGTAAATACAGGAGGTTACCTTGCTTTTTGGATAGATTATAATGATGATAACACTTTTGACGCAAGTGAATATCTTGGCACTTCTGAATATTTTGCATATAATGAAACTGCCACAGGTATTTTAACTCTCTCGGAAACAGCACCCGAAGGAATGCACAAACTTAGAGTGCGATTTATTTTTGCCGCCGAAGGTAGCAATATCCCCACTGCAAATGATGCCTGCACACCTTTAAGCAACTTCGTGCTTCAAGGCGATGCACACGATTATGCTATAAATATTTACAATCCAACTACGCCACCAGATTGTGCGTCAAATCCAAATCCTGAAAACACAGCAATTGACGTTTTAAGAAACCTTATTTTAACTTGGGAAAGCGAAGCCGCTACAAATTTTGATGTTTATTTCGGAACTTCTGAAACACCACCTTTTATTCAAAATCAGACTGAAAGTAGTTATACACCCGGATTATTATCAACAAATACAACATATTATTGGCAAATAATCGCAAAAAATGAACACGGAGCATCAACTGACTGCGAAATTTGGAGTTTTACAACAGGAGAAGAAGCTGGCTATTGCATTCCTCCAACAAGTGATTGTGATGAATGGGAAGATAAAATTGATGATTTTTATATGGAAGATTTAATTCACGAAAACTCAGATTGTAGCTCAAATGGATACGGTGATTTTACTGATGGAACATTCACAACCAATCTCGTGCAAGGAGCAAATGTTACTTGGTCGGCAAATTATGGTTCGCAAGATGTTCTCGGAATTTGGATAGATTTTAATGATGACGGAACTTTTAACGAAACAGATGAATTTGTTTATCATACCGAACCGATTGATGATGTCCATGTTTATATTAATACAGATAATTTTAATTTGCCCGGAAATTGCCAACTTGGAACTCACAGAATGAGAGTAAGAGCTGTTTTTACTGCACCACCGGAAATTACAAACAATCAATTATCTGGAAATCAAGCTTGCACAGGTTTTCAATATTCAGAAACACACGATTATATTATCACAATTATAGAACCAACCGAAGCACCACAATGTGCAGAAAATCCAAATCCAGAAAACGGAGCAACAGAGCAATTTTTAAATGTGGAATTAACTTGGTCTGCAAACATGGCTACTGCCTACGATGTATATTTTGGAACAACAACTCTTGAATATATTGGTGAAGTAAATTCTCCTGAATTTTCACCCGAAACACTTGAACCAAATACAAGCTATCAATGGCAAATTATTCCTAAAAACAGCATAGGAAGTGCAACAGGTTGCGACACGTGGACTTTCACAACCGGCGAAGAATTAATTTATTGCGAAGATAATCTGTATTATGGAGGTTCTGGTGTAGGACCTTGTGATTTTGGAGATTACATAACAGATTTTTCTTTAAACAATTTAACACTTTCTGATATAACTTGCAATGATAACGGGAATGTAAACGATTTTACCGACCAAATTATAAATCTTGAACAAGGGGCAGGCTACACTTGGGATGCTATTCTTGCAAACCAAAATCAAGATTATATTGCAATTTGGTTGGATATAAATAATGATGGAACTTTTGCCGAAGATGAATTACTTTATACTGCCGATGAAGTTTTTCCAACTTATAATTGCTCCGGAAATATTACAATTCCTGCAAATATTCCATTAGGAAATCATAGGCTTAGGTTAAGAACAAGAGCGATTTCACCTATTGGAGCAAATCAAGCCTGCACACCTTTTGACTACGGGCAAGCATCAGATTTTACGATAAATATTACAGAAATTACAACTGCACCGGAATGTGCAATAAATCAAATTCCGACAAACGGTGCAACAAATCAGCAACTAAACTTAGAACCATTAAGTTGGACTTGCGATTTTGCAACAGAATTTGATGTCTATTTTGGAACAGAAGCAACACCACCTCTTGTCAGCGAAAATCAAATTGGACTAAGCTACGCAACTGGTCTTTTAGAACCAAATACAACTTATTATTGGAAAATTATTCCATCAAATACAGTTGGCGGACCTGATGACTGCGAAACATTATCATTTACAACAACCGATGAACTTAGTTATTGTTCAGACTTATATTCAGGTGACCAATTTGGTGATATTTGTGCTTATGGCGACAATATTGACGATTTTATTGTAAATGATTTTGAAGATTTAGCAACTGGTTGCAATAACGAAACTGGCTATGAAGATTTTTCTTCTACAACTTTTGATTTAGAACGAGGAGAAATTCACGATTGGACAATTACAACAGAAAATGGCGATATGAATCACGCTGCAATTTGGATAGACTACAATAATGATGGCGAGTTCAATAATTCTAACGAATTTATTTATTCAACTGAAAACAGAATTCCTACTTCATTTTCAGATACTCTTGCAATTGACATTTCGGCAGAACTTGGTGAGCATCGTTTTAGAGTGCGTTTAAAATCACAAGACCCGCCAATGACTGGCGACGATGCATGCACAATTTTCACTTGGGGCGAAACTCACGATTATACTGTAAATATTACAGGCAATGTAAGTGTTAATAAAATTGATGGAAACATAAACATCTACCCAAACCCAGCAAGCAATTTTATAACAATTGAAACAGGAACAGAAATATCAAATATTAAAATCTTCAATTATTTAGGACAGCAAGTAATTCAAGAAAATGGGAATACTAACATTACTCAAATTGATGTATCAAACTTAAATTCTGGAGTTTATTTCTTAGAAATAAATACAAAAGCAGGAAGTTTTGTAAGAAAATTAATAATTCAATAATTTTCATTCTCAAATTTTCATTAATAGTATTAAGCCGAATAAATTTATTTTTATTCGGCTTTTTTATATAAAAATATTTAGATTTGTGAAAAAGAAACCCAATGAAGTTAAAAATAACAATACTTATTTTTACATTTGCCCTACAATCAATCTACGTAAATGCTCAAAACCATAGAGTTATTGACAGTTTACAAAATGAACTTAAATTTGCAAAAGATACTGTAAAGGTAAATTTAACAAACCGCATAGCAAGTATATATGCAGATAGTGAACCAGACTCTACTTATAAATATGTAAGTATTTCCCTAAAAGAAGCAACAAAAATAAATTTTGAAAGAGGTTTAGCTATTACTTACGAAATATTTGGAGAATTTTATTTTAATAAAGGTGAGTACAAATTAGCTGACGAAAATTTTAATAAATCTTTAAAAATATACGAAAAATTTGATAATAATAATGACAATAATATAGCAGGGATACTTATCCGAAAGGCGACAATAAGCATAAAAAAAAATGACATGCTAAATGCTTTAACTCTACTAAACAAAGCTAAAATTATAGGTAATAAAACTACTATTTCAAACTGTAATTATTCTATTGCTTATATTTATGCCATGATAGAAAATTACGAAAAATCATTATTTTACATCTTTTCGTCATTAAAATATTATGAAACAACAAAAGACAGTATTAAAATTGCTCATTGTAATAACTTAATGGGGCATATATATTCAAATATTAACAACGACAGTCTTGCTTTAATTCATTATACTCTCTCGCTAAACATTAGTAAAACACGCAGTAAAAGAGATTATGCTTATGCACTTGGTAACATTGGTATTATTAACAATAAAAAAGGGAAATACGAACTCGCAATAAGTATATATTTAAAAGCAGCTGAAATTTTTATAGAAATTGATGACAATTATTCTCTTGCCAACACATACAACAATCTAGGTAATTCATATCTTGAATTAAAACAATACCAAGAGTCCGAACGATATTTTTATTTGGTAAAAAACATTCGAACAAACCTAAACGACTCTGCTGGTCTAGCAACAAATTTCCTTAACTTGGGTAATTTATATAAAAACAACAACAAAACAACTAAGGCATTAGAATACTATATAAGCAGTGTTAAAATAGCTACAGAACACCACTTAACCCCTACTCTTCGCGAGAATTATTATGGCTTATTTGAAATATACTTAAAACAAAAAAAATACAAACAAGCCATTGAATATTATGTAAAACACATTGAAATAAAAGATAGTATTTTTGATTTAGAAAAAGCAAAATCTATAAATAACCTCTCAATTTCTTACGAAACAGAAAAAAAAGACCAAAGAATCAATTATCTAAATAAAGAAAATCTTTATTTATTTGATAAAGCAAATCGGACAATTCTGTCTTCCTATATTTATCTA
>JAOZLS010000180.1 GCA_029934705.1 Bacteroidales bacterium
TTTGAAATGAGCATGGTTTTGTAAAAGTATTTAATAATTAGATATTAGTATCTAGAAATTTAATTGCATAAAATCAAATAATTAACTGTTTTTCTAATTACTAATATCTAAATACTTTAAAATTATTACTGAAACAATTTAACTTGTTGTTTGTCAACACAATCTAACTTAGTAAAAATTAAGAATTATGAAACAGATAAAATCAACATTAATTTTAGCAATATTATTATTATCGTTTCAAGCTTTATTCTCACAAATTACAAATCATGCAATATCATATCAGGCTTCTGCTCGTTTGGACGATGGTAATTTTGTTGTAAATAAACAAATAACAGTCGAAATTTCAATTATTGCATCAACAGCTTCGGGGCAACTTATTTATCGCGAAATTCATTATCCATTTACTAACTCGTTTGGTTTTTTTTCAATTGAAATAGGTAGAGGTTTTTCTACTTTTGACGGTTTATATACAGATTTTAATATGATAGATTGGGCATCTGAATCATACTTTTTAAATTCAAGAGTTGATTTTGGCGAAGAAGATTTTTTAAATGGACTAATTGATATGGGAACAGTAGAATTACTTTCAGTACCTTATTCTTTTGTTGCCGAAAAAGCTCATGTTGCCGATAGTCTTAGTTTGCCACTCTCAATTAGTCTTACACAGTTGTTTGATGTAAATATTAATTCGCCACTCGATAAGGAATTTATTGCTTGGGATGCCGATTTGCAAAAGTGGATTACAGCCGACCCAACAGGCGACCCAGGAACTTTTGTTAGAACCGATGGCTCATCCGATTTAATAGGCGATTGGACTATAAGTTCAAATAATATTATCCTTACAAATGGTGGGATTTATTCTAATTATATAACATCAAGTATTGGAGCAACAATTAATGAGTTTTCAACAGATTTAACCCTGTCCGATAGCAGCAATATAGCTATACCAACCGAAAGAGCCGTTAAAACTTATATTGATAATTCTTTTTTGAATGCACCTTGGCTTTCAAACTCAAATTATATTTATGTAGTTAATAATAAGAATGTTGGAATAGGAACTGCAACTCCTTCTCATAAATTTGAGCTTCAATTATTAGCAGGAGAAGGAATTTTGGTTGAAGGCATTTATGGAGGAGCAATCCCCGATTTAGATGTGGGGGCAAGGTTTACATATTATCCTGCGAAGGCGGCAATAAGGGCTGGGCGAATTTTAAATAATACCGACTACTGGAACAATACCAATGTAGGAAATTATTCAGCAGCCTTTGGTCTTGATACAAAGGCTTCGGGTACAGCATCTTTCGCTGCAGGCGAAAATAATGCAGCTTTATCTACAGGCTCAGTTTCATTTGGAAGAAATAATAGTTCAAGTTCATTGTATTCATTTACAGCAGGTTATTCAAATACTGCAACAGGCATGTCTGCTCTAGTATCGGGCTACGAAAATACTGCACATGGCGATTATTCAGCTATTTTCGGGAAACAATGTCAGACAGGTAATTCCTCTGGAGCTGGTGGCGATTATTCTTTAGTTTTTGGCGAACTTTCTGTTTCAGAAGCAGATCATGCACTAGTTGGAGGTTTTCAAAACATAGCAAAGGGAGATTATTCTTTTGTAGGAGGTTATAATTCTCAAAATACTTTAAATGCTTTAAGTTCATTTGTTTATGGCTATCAAAATCAAGCATTGGCTTATTATACTTTTTCTTCAGGAAATAATACAATTTCAGCATCTTATGCCGAAACTGCTATGGGCAACTTTAATTATTCGTGGGGTGGTAGTTATAATTCGTGGAATACAAGTGATGTTTTATTTGCGTTAGGTAATGGCACCGATGATTTGAATAGGCAAAATGCACTAACAATTCTAAAAA
This sequence comes from Bacteroidales bacterium, assembly GCA_029934705.1. GTDB lineage: Bacteria > Bacteroidota > Bacteroidia > Bacteroidales > JAADGE01 > DZBS01. The sequence goes on from JAOZLS010000180.1 coordinate 1,875, forward strand.
ATGGAAATTTGGGTATAGCATTAGGACAAAGTAAACCAAATTATTTGTTAGAAGTAGGAATTAATGGCGATGGAACAGTTGCAGTAGCAAATTCGTGGAATCTTTTTTCTGATTTAAGATTGAAAAAGAATTTGCAGAAAATAGAAAATCCAATGGAAAAGTTGATGCAAATTAATGGCTATTATTTTTATTGGAAAACTGCAAAAGACACTTCAAGGCAAGTAGGAATTATAGCTCAAGAATTAGAAATAGTTATACCCGAAATAGTTTCTGAAAACAAGAAAGGCTATAAAACTGTAAACTATTCAGGTTTAAATCCATTAATTATAGAAGCAATTAAACAGCAATATACTTATATTACTAAATTACAAAATGAAAATAAACTTATAAAAGAAGAAAATGAATTATTAAAGAAGAAGCTTGAAGAAAATAGTTTGCGAATTAATAATATCGAAGAATATATAAAAGCATCATCAGAAGTGAATATATTAAAATCCAAGTAAGATTTTAATACTTACTTGGACTTTGGTATAACATATTTTTAAATATTTTAATTTTTAGGTTTATTTTCGCTATTTTTAGGAACTTCAGTTGAGGCAGGTTCACCATTTTTAGTGTAATTAGCTTGCCATTCTTTAGATCTAATATCTTTTAATAATTTATAAGCATTGTCGCCAGCACAAAAATCACTCATTTGATTTATACCATAAGATTGTAAAACTTCCATTTGTCCATCAGAAGGAAGCCATTTTATAGTTTTATCAGGATGTGCAGCCCAGCCTTTTTCTCTAGATTTTTCAGCACTTAAATAAGGATATTCAGAATATCGTAATCTCCATAAATTACTTAAAATATTTATAGTTCTGGCAATAGAATAGTCTTTTATTTCGCCTTCTCCTAATTTTGTTATTTCGGCAGGTATTTCAAAAATGTTATATTTAAGAGCAAAGTTTTCTTTGTAAGGATTTGCTTTTGAAATTTGATAACCAGTAAATTCTCTTGCCCATGTTTGTTTTGATAAAAATCGAACTTCATCTCTTTTACCTTCTATTTTTCGTACTATGGCACATTGTATAATTTCGCCAGTAGTACTTGGCATTAGCTTAAATGCGAAGAAATACTCTTGCTCTTGGTTTTTTTCTCCAAACTGGCGGTTACCATTTTCTTGTGAATATAAAAATGAAGAAATAAATAATAGAATAATGAAATATATGTTTCTCATATTTTAATAGATATGGGGATTAATAAAAAATATTTGTAAGTAGTTTATTATCAGTTTGAAATGAATTTATAGTGTAAATAATTATATTATTTGCTGAAAATTGCTGTTTAATATAAGCCTATTTTATTACATTTACGGCTTAAATAAAAAAATGTTACATAATGATAACAAAATTTCAAATAACCGATACTTTTAACGAAAAATCAAATATAATTATTTTTTCTAATAATTTAGATGAAATAAATTATGATTTTACGAAAGAAGAGCAAAAATATATTAATAAACAGTTAAAAAATGAAGAGCAACTTGTTATAATTAATAGATATGAATATTCTGTTTTTTTAGCTATAATAGATACTTCAGAAGAATATCTTTCTACCGAAAAAATAAGAAATTTAGGAAGTAAAGTGCAAGCAAGTATCAATAAAGAAAAAATTGAAGAAATTTCAATATTTGATTATTCTTCAAAAAGAGAAGATATTGAAGCATTTATTGAAGGATTTGTTTTAAGCAATTACCAGTTTATTAAATATTTTGGTGAAGAAGACAAAAGAATAAACAAATTAAGTTTAATAAAATTGACTTCTGAAAATATTAATGAAAGAGAGTTCGACGATTTAAAATCTTTATGCGAAGGCGTTTATATAACTCGTGATTTGGCAAATGAGCCACATTCAGGTTTGAATTCTGAGCAGTTAGCAGAAAAAATACAAGAATTAGGAAAAGAAGCCGGATTTAATGTTGAAGTTTTATTGAAAAAGCAAATAGAGCTACTGAAAATGGGCGGTTTATTAGCTGTAAATCAGGGAAGTGCATATAGTCCCACGTTTAGTATTTTAGATTGGAATCCTGAAAATGCAGTAAATGAGAAACCTTATGTTTTAGTTGGTAAAGGTATTGTTTTTGATACGGGAGGTTTAAGTATAAAACCTACAAAAAACTCAATGGATTTAATGAAGTTTGATATGGCAGGAGCAGCGTCTGTAATAGGAGCAATGTATGCTATAGCAAAACAAAAATTACCAATTCACGTAATTGCCTTAATTCCTGCAACCGACAATGCAGTTGATGCAAAATCTTACGTGCCAGGCGATGTTATTAGAATGCACAATAATTTAACAGTTGAAGTATTAAACACAGATGCAGAAGGACGACTTATTTTAGCCGATGCACTTAGCTTTGCTAGAAAATATAAACCAGAACTTGTAATTGATATAGCAACCCTAACAGGAGCTCAAGTTGTAGCAATTGGGCATCAAGGCATCGCATTAATGACAAACGATGAAGGTAATTATAAAAATAAATTAATAAATAGTGGTAATAATGTTTACGAAAGATTGGTTGAACTTCCAATTTGGGATGAATATGATGAACTTATAAAATCTGATATTGCAGATATAAAGAACATAGGAGGTCCAGAAGCAGGAACTATAACAGCAGCCAAATTTTTACAGCGGTTTACAGATTATAAGTGGGCACATTTAGATATTGCAGGTCCATCAATTTATAGTAAACAAGAAGAATATAGAACCAAAGGAGGAAGCGGAGTTGGTACACGCCTATTCGTTGATTTTTTCAAACAATTATCTAATTTAAAGAAAAAATAAAATGGAATTAGAAGCAAATAATATAAAAGTAGGAATATCTCATGGTGATTATAATGGAATAGGCTATGAAATAATACTTAAAACATTGATAGATACACGCATTAATCAATTATGTACACCAATAGTATATGGTTCAGCTAAATTGGCCGCTTACCATCGAAAAGCTATTGATTTAGGAAATTTTAACTTCAATCATATAAAATTTGTTGCACAAGCTAATCTTAGAAAATCTAATATTATTAATTGTGTTGATGAAAATAGTAAAATTGAACTAGGAAACCCTACAAAAGAAGCAGGACTTGCAGCTTATAGTGCTTTAGAAAAAGCAGTAGAAGACTTAAAAGAAAATAAAATTGATGTTTTGGTAACTGCACCAATAAACAAAAAAACAATAAACTTATCCGAATTTGATTTTCCTGGTCATACAGAATACCTTCAAACAAGATTTGACTCTGAAGAAGTATTAATGTTTATGGTTGGCGAAAGTTTAAGAGTAGGAGTTGTTGTAGGACATTCGCCTGTAAAAAATATTGCAGAACAAATTACTCAAGAAAGTATTCTTCGAAAATTGCGAATTATGAATAAATCACTTTTAGAAGATTTTGCCATAAGAAAACCTAAAATAGCAGTGCTAGGTTTAAATCCTCATGCAGGCGACGAAGGCTTGTTGGGCGACGAAGAACAAACAATTATAATACCAGCAATAAAAGAAGCAAGAAAAGAAGGTATTATGGCAATAGGACCTTACGCTGCCGATGGTTTTTTTGGAGCATCTTCACATAAAGAATTTGATGCAGTATTAGCAATGTATCACGACCAAGGACTTGTTCCTTTTAAAATATTAGAATTTGAAAGAGGAGTTAACTTTACCGCAGGTTTACCAATTGTAAGAACATCGCCTGGGCATGGTACAGCATTTGAAATAGCAGGAAAAGGTGTAGCATCACCGGATTCGTTTCGTGCAGCACTGTTTTTGGCTTTGGAAATATATAAAAACAGACAATTATATAAGGAAATAACCAAAGATCCTTTAGACAAAAAGTAAAATTCGTATAAATTAAAGTAGAAGAATTAGAAAATTGAACATAGAATTAATTAATATCAGTTTAGTAGAAAATATATTTAAAATAATCTTTTTTATAGCATTAGGCATTCAAGTTTTTTATTATTTATTTTTTTATGCAAGAATAATATTTGCAGGAAAGACAAAAGAAAATAAGCCTGAAAAAGCCATGTCTGTAATTATTTGTGCTAAAAATGAAGCAGAAAATTTAGAAAAGTTCTTGCCCAAATTTTTAAACCAAAAATATGATAAATTTGAAGTTATAGTTGTAAATGATGCTTCGCAAGATAATACAGAGGAAGTACTTGTAAAACTTAGAGATAAATATAAGAAATTATATTTTACAAGTATAGAGAGTAACCGCAATTTTAGTCATGGAAAAAAACTTGCTTTATCAATAGGAATAAAAGCAGCAAAAAATGAAATATTGGTAATGAGCGATGCCGATTGCTATCCTGCATCCGAAAATTGGTTAAGCGAAATAAATAATTCATATAACGAAAACTCAAATCTTATATTAGCTTATGGTGGATATGAGCGTAAAAAAGGATTTTTGAATAAAATAATTCGTTTTGATGCAATGTTTATAGCACTTCAGTATATGACTTATGCAAAAGCAGGTATTGTTTATATGGGAACAGGACGAAATTTATCTTACAAAAAAGAACTGTATGAAAGCGTAAAAGGTTTTTCATCTCATTACCATATACCATCAGGCGACGATGATTTATTAGTGAATAGTGCAGCAAAAAATAAATATACACAAACGGTTTTTAGTAAAGAAAGCTTTACTCGTTCACTCGCAAAAAACACATTTAAGGAGTATATAGCTCAAAAAAGAAGACATTTATCAACAGGAAAGTATTATAAATTTTTCCATAAATTTACTTTGGGAACTGAGATTATGTCTAGGTTTCTGATGTATTTAAGCTTTGTTATTTTACTTGCAATAAGTATAAATCCAATTGTTTATTTGTATCTTTTTGGAATAAGGTTTATTTTGCAAGTAATTATTATCTCAATATCGGCAAAAAAATATAATGAAAAAGGTTTGTATTTTTATATCCCATTTTTTGATATTTTATTACCTTTGATAAATATATGGATACTAATTTCAAACATATTTATTAACCAAAGAAAGAAAAGAGCATGGAAATAGGCTCAAACTTTTCGGATAAAGCCAGACGAGACATTCTTTTGATTAGACGAGCAAAGGAAGGTCAACAGGGAGCTTATGCCGAATTGTTAGGTTATTATAGAGACTCTCTATATTTTATGCTAATTAAAATGGTTCGAAATAAAGAAGATGCCGAAGATTTAACAATAGAAGCATTTGAAAAAGCCTTCAGAAATTTATCAGCATATAAAACAGACTTTGCCTTTAGTACGTGGTTATTTAAAATTGCAACAAATCACGGAATAGACTTTTTGAGATCACAAAAAAGTAAAAAAGCAAAAATATATATAGATACAACCGAAGAAGGTCTCGATTCTGATATCGGATATAGAATACCTATAATAGAAAAATCTCTTAACCCAGAAGAACGAATGGAGCGAAAGCAAAAAGAAGAACTTCTAAAATCGATAATAAAAAAAATGTCGCCAGATTATAGGCGAATATTAATACTTAGGTATTTTGAAGAATACTCTTATGCCGAAATTTCTGAAAAGCTTGAAATACCAATAGGCACAGTGAAAGCACGTTTATTTAGATCAAGAGAACTTTTAGCCAGCATAATGCGAAAACACAATATTAATCAAGACAAATTTTGATAATGAAACTTGTAACAAAATATTTTCCAGAATTAAATATCGAAATAATAAAGAAACTTCAAGAATTTCAAGAAATATTAATAGAAAATAATGCTAAAATAAATGTTGTTTCTCGAAAAGATATAGAAAATTTTGAAGAAAGACACTTATTACATTCAATGTCAATAGCAAAATTTATTCAATTTAAACCAGGAACAAAAGTTATTGATATCGGAACAGGCGGAGGATTACCTGGAATTCCTTTAGCAATAATGTTTCCCGAAACTGAATTTACACTTATTGATTCTAGGAAGAAAAAAATAGAAGCAACACAATTAATAGCCGATGAATTAAATTTGCCAAATATTATAATAAAGCAAATTAGAAGTAATGAGCTAAAAGGGAAATACGATTTTGTAACAGGCAGAGCAGTAACAGCATTTCCCACTTTTTACGAATCAGTTAAACATCTTGTAGGAAATAAAGATATAAACTCAATTGCAAACGGAATATTATATTTAAAGGGAGGTGATTTTAAAGAAGAAATTAAAGAATTTGAATATATAGAGCTTATAAACTTAAATAATTACATAAATGAAGAATTTTTTGAAACAAAAAAAATAATTTATTTGCCTAAATAATAT
>JAOZLS010000181.1 GCA_029934705.1 Bacteroidales bacterium
TTTCAGGTTGCAATTATTCCTTTTACTCAAGAAATAACAAATTTTCATACATTTAAAATAGGAACAGTTGTTAATCTAGAATTTGATATTATTGGGAAATATATTGCTAAAATTGTAAAACAATACTTGGGGAAATAAATTACAATTACAAATAAAAAAAGCCCCTTTCTAAACAAAGGGGCTTTTTTTATTTGTAAATTTTACGTATAAAATTAACTTTGCACAACTTTTTAAAAATAAATAACATGAGTATAAAATTTCCAGAATATAAAGGTTTAGATTTATCATCGATAAATAAAGAAATATTACTAAAATGGGATAAAGAAAATACATTTAAAGAAAGTATTAGTTCCAGAGAAGGAAATAAAGAATTTGTTTTTTATGAAGGACCACCTTCAGCAAATGGAATGCCTGGCATACATCATGTTATTTCAAGAACATTAAAAGATACTTTTTGTAGATATAAAACTTTACAGGGCTTTAAAGTTGAAAGAAAAGCTGGTTGGGATACTCACGGACTTCCCGTTGAACTTGCTGTTGAAAAGAAACTTGAAATTACAAAAGAAGATATTGGCAAAACAATATCTGTTGATAAATATAACCAAACTTGTAAGGATGAAGTAATGAAATACACCGACAAGTGGGAAGAAATTACCAACAAAATGGGTTATTGGGTTGATATGGAAAAACCATATATAACTTATAAAAATTCATATATAGAATCTGTTTGGTGGATACTAAAACAATTTTATAATAAAGGACTTTTATATAAAGGCTATACAATACAGCCCTATTCGCCAGGTGCAGGAACAGGATTAAGCTCACACGAACTTAATATGCCAGGAAGCTACAAAGACGTTAAAGATATTACAGGAATTGCACAATTTAAAGCAGTAAAAAATAAAAAATCAGAATTCTTATTTAATGAAACTGATACCGATGTATATTTTTTAGCTTGGACAACAACTCCCTGGACTCTTTTATCGAATACAGCACTAGCAGTAGGTAAAAAAATAAATTATCTTACAATTAAAACTCTTAATCCATACACAGGCATACCTGTTAGTGTTATAATTGCAAAAGATTTATATAGAACTTTATTTTCAGAAAAAAATGAAGAACTTAAATTTGAAGATTATAAAGTTGGAGATAAAAACGTACCATTTAAAATTGTTGCCGAACATAAAGGAGCCGAGCTTGAAGGATTAACTTACGAACAACTTTTACCATACAAGCAACCCGACGACGGAGATGCTTTTAGAGTATTAACTGCCGATTTTGTTACAACCGAAGACGGAACAGGAATCGTTCATATTGCACCAAGCTTTGGAGCAGACGATTTTAGAGTTGCAAAACAAAACGGAATAGGATCTCTTACTCTTGTTGATAAAAGAGGATTTTTTGTTGATGGATTAGGCGAGTTTTCTAATCAACCAGTTAAAAATGCTTTTGGAACAGAAAAAACTGAAAAAGAACCAGGAATTGACCTCGATATTATTGTAAAACTGAAAAAAGATAATAAGCTTTTTAAATCAGAAAAGCATGTTCACTCATACCCACATTGCTGGAGAACTCATAAACCAGTATTATATTATCCACTAGACTCTTGGTTTGTTAAATCAACATCGGTGAAAGACCGAATGATTGAACTCAATAAAACTATAAACTGGCAACCTAAAGCTACAGGTGAAGGACGTTTTGGTAAGTGGCTAGAAAATTTAATTGATTGGAACTTATCTCGTTCTAGATATTGGGGAACACCACTTCCTATTTGGAGAACCGAGGATGCAAGCGAAGAAATTTGTATAGGATCAATAGAAGAGCTTAAAAATGAATCTCAAAAATCTGTTGAGGCTGGTTTTATGGCTAAAAATCCTTTCGAAAACTTTGTTGTAGGAGATTTTTCTGACGAAAATTATGATCAAATTGATTTACATCGACCTTATGTTGATGATATTATTCTTGTTTCTTCTACAGGAAAAAAAATGACAAGAGAACTCGATCTAATTGATGTTTGGTTTGATTCTGGGGCAATGCCTTATGCACAATTGCATTATCCGTTTGAAAATAAAGACTTATTAGATAAAAAATTTCCGGCAGACTTTATTGCCGAAGGTGTTGACCAAACAAGAGGTTGGTTCTATACACTTCATGCAATAGGAACAATGCTTAAAGATTCTGTTGCTTTTAAAAATATAATTTCAACAGGTTTGGTGCTTGACAAAAACGGAGACAAAATGTCTAAGTCAAGACCCGAAACTCTTATCGACCCATTTATTACAATAGACAAATATGGCTCAGATCCACTTAGATGGTACATGATTACAAATGCAAAACCATGGGATAATTTAAAATTTGATGTTGCAGGAGTAGAAGAAGTAAAACGTAAGTTTTTTGGAACACTATACAACACATACTCTTTCTTTGCGTTATATGCTAACTTGGATAAGTTTAGTTTTGAACAACCAAAAATTCCTATAAAGGACAGACCTGAAATAGATAAATGGGTAATTTCATTATTAAACACTCTTATAAAAGAAGTTGAAGAGGCATTTGAAAATTTAGAACCAACAAAAGCAGGACGTTTAATTCAAGATTTTGTAAACGATAACTTAAGTAATTGGTATGTTAGACTTAATCGGAAAAGATTTTGGGGACAAACCTACGACGAAAATAAAATATCGGCATATCAAACATTATACACATGCCTTGAAACTGTTTCGTTATTAATGTCGCCAATAGCACCGTTTTATGCCGACCAATTATTTAACGATTTGAATGCAGCATCGGGTAATAATAATGAAAAATCTGTTCATTTAGCAACATTTCCTAAATCAGATTCTAGTTTAATAGATAAAGATTTAGAAAGTAGAATGGAAAAAGCACAGCAAATTTCATCAATGGCACTCAGTTTACGACGAAAAAGTAAAATTAAAGTAAGACAGCCATTACAAAAAATAATGCTTCCTGTTATAGGCAATGATTTTGAAAATCAGATAAATGCAGTAAAAGAAATAATAACAACAGAGCTAAATGTTAAAGAAATTGAATATTTAAAAGATTCATCAGGCTTATTTCTTAAAAAAGTCAAAGCAAATTTTGCTCTATTAGGTCGAAAACATGGTAAATTAGTTCAGTTAATATCAAAATCGTTATTAAACTTATCGCAAGAAGATATAATTAATTTTGAAGCAACAAAAACTGCTATTATAAATATTGATGGAAAAGAAATAGAGCTTAATATCGACGAAGTAGAAATCCTAACAGATGAAATACCAGGCTTACTAGCAATAAGCAAAGGCAATCTTACGGTAGCTTTGGATACAACAATAACTAAATCGTTGAAAAAAGAAGGAGTAGCAAGAGAAATAATAAATAAAATTCAAAACTTGCGTAAAGACTCTGGTTTAGAGGTAAGTGACTATATAAATATTGAAATAAAAGAGAACAAAATAATAGAAGATGCTGTAAAAGAGTACGGAGATTACATAAAAACGCAAGTATTAGCAGAAAAAATTGTATTTTTGGAGAAAATTGAAGAAAATTCAAATGACTTTAATGCAATAGAAATAGAAAAAGACTTAATAATAGAAGTTAAAATATCAAAAAATAATTAATATCAATTTAATATTTTTTATCATGGTAGAAGAAAAAAACAATATAAAGAAAAGATATTCTGACGAAGAATTATCAGAATTTAAAGAAATTATTCTTGCAAAATTAGAAAGAGCAAGAAAAGATTATGAGTTGCTAAAAAACACAATAACCCATAAGAACTCAAACGATATTGAAGATACATCACCTACTTTTAAAGTATTAGAAGAAGGAGCAACAACACTGTCTAGAGAGCAAAATGGTGAATTAGCAATGCGTCAGTTAAAATTTATAACTCATTTAGAAGCAGCTTTAATTCGTATTGAAAATAAAAGTTACGGAATTTGCCGAGAAACAGGAAAATTAATTTCAAAAGCAAGACTTTTAGCTGTTCCTCATGCAACACTTAGTATTGATGCTAAATTAAACAAAAGATAATAAACACTTTTTATTAATAATGTCGAAATTTCAAAAAGCACTTCTTCTTGCAATAACTTTGCTTGTGATAGACCAAATAATAAAAATTTGGATAAAAACAAACATGACTTTAGGCGAGAATATCATAATTTTTGGCGATTGGGCCAAAATACATTTTACCGAAAATAAAGGAATGGCTTATGGACTGGAATTCGGAGGCGAAATAGGAAAATTATTATTGAGCCTTTTTAGAATAGCAGCTATTATTGGAATTGTTTGGTATTTATATGATATCTCAAAAAAGAAGTTTCCTGGCATTGCTATTTTTAGTATAAGTCTCGTATTGGCAGGTGCTGCAGGAAATATTGTAGACAGTGCATTTTATGGAGTTATATTTAGCGAATCAACATTTTACCAAGAAGCGGTATTTATGCCCGAAGCTGGTGGCTATGCAAAATTCCTTCACGGTTCAGTCGTTGACATGTTTTATTTTCCGATGATAAGAACTACCTATCCAGAATGGGTTCCAATGTTTGGTGGCTCTAGTTTGGAGTTTTTTAGACCAGTATTTAATTTTGCCGACTCGTGCATTAGCGTTGGAGTTGCCTTAATTATTATTTTCAGGAAAAAATTCATTCCTAAAGAAGCAGACCCAGTATTAGAATTTTAGTAAGAAAAATATAAAATATTCACTAAAAATACCCTTTTCAAATTAATGAATAAGGGTGTTTTTTTTTTACTTCAAATATAATTTTGTATTTTTATAGTATAGTTTACAATTAATTTTATAAATTTATCAATTCAAATAAAGTAATAAAACCAAAATGTATAATTATTAGCAAATTTTGGTAAAAAAGAAGAATATGAAAAACTTTTTCCGTAATCTGAGCATTAAATCTAAACTTCTTTTCGGATTTGGTATAATAGTATTGATAATACTCGTTTCGGGACTTCGAGAACTATCGGTACTTAATAATTTAGATGCAAAAAGAGTACAATCATCAAGAGCAAATACAACAATACAGTTACTAAAAGAAAGCAGATTACTTATAAATTATGAAATATCTGCATCTACAATAACTTTAAATGCAAGAAATAAAAAGGAAATACGAAATGTCCATAAAAAACATTTAAATAATTATAATAGATTGATTATTGTTTTATCCGAATTAAAAAAAACGACATTACAACAACAAAAATTTAAGTATAATAGTGATAATAAAGTTATTAAAGATTCTATTAATGATGTTTCATTATCATACACCGATATTTCAAATGCATTTACACAATTACTTCAAAAGAAAGCGAACTATATTGATATTGATGAGTATTATGGCGAGCATGTTAAATTGAGCCTACAAAATGATTCAACAAAAATATTATCTAAAGTTGAATTGGCTAGTAGTTTGAATGAAGAAATAATAGAATTAAGCTTAAGTATAAATGGTACAGGATACAAAATTCTTAGAAAGTTAAAATTTGCAGAAGAAACTTCAGAAAATATAATAATTAATTTAGAAGAAGAAGCTCTGTTATTATATGACTCCACTATAAATACAACATTTCTTTATCTAATAGTAATAATAATTTTAGCAATAATAATTTCATTATTAATATCAAACATTATAGTAAATCCAATAAATACGCTAAAAGGGCAATTAGATTTATTATCCGAAGGAGAACTTGTAGGAAACGTTAAATTGAGATGTACAGATGAAATTGGAGAAATGAGTGAGTCCATTAACAATTTAGTTGTTGGATTAAAAAAAACATCAGAGTTTTCAATAGAAATAGGAAAAGGACAGTTTGATACAACATATACTCCTTTGGGGGTTAATGATATACTTGGAAACTCATTATTATCGATGCGAGATAGTTTGCAGTTTTCAAATACAGAAGAGGAAAAAAGAAAAATTGAAGATGCACAGCGTAATAGAACAAGTGAAGGATTAGCCGTTTTTAGCGAAATACTTAGAAAACATACTGAAAATATTAAAGACTTATCAAATGAAATAATTTCAGGATTAGTGAAATTTATGAATGCAAATCAAGGAGGAATATTTATTCTTAATGATGATGATAAAGATGATACCTACCTGGATTTACTTGGAGCTTACGCGTATAATAGAGTTAAGTTCTTAAAAAAACAAATAAGATTAGGCGAGGGCTTAGTCGGTTCAGTTGCAATTGAGAAATATACTATTTATATGACTGATATACCAAATGAGTATATCGAAATTGAGTCGGGGATTGGAAGCTCAAACCCTAAAAGTATACTTATAACCCCATTAAAAATGGAGGAAGAAGTGTTGGGAGTAATTGAGCTAGCATCATTTAATAAATTTGAAAAATACGAAATAGAACTTGTCGAAAAAATCGCAGAAAGTATAGCGTCCTCATTATCAACTGCTAGGATAAATACAAGAACAGCAATGTTGCTAGAACAATCCAATAGGCAAGCAGCAAAAATGCGTGAACAAGAAGAAGAAATGCTTCAAAATATTGAAGAGCTTAAAGCAACCCAAGAAGAAAGTGATAAAAGAGAAGAGCTGCTTCGTAAAACTATTAGTGAAATAAGATTAAACCATAAAATGCTTCAGAAGCAAGAAGTTGAACAAGAAGAAAAAATAAAAGAATTAACAACACAAAACTCGGAACAACTACAAAATATTATACAGAAAGTAAAGTTTAGTAATTCATTAATAGAAAATTCTATTAACTCAATTTTTATTATTGATAATGACGGAAACGTTAGCAAAACAAATAAGAATGCACGAGAATTATTAAAAGAAGACGGAATTCATGCACTAGAAATAAATATTAAACAGTTTTTTCCAGGAATTATTGATAAAAACTCAAATGTTGATGAAAATGAGCTTATAAGATTAACAACAATCGACAAAAAATTTAAGTCAGGAAAAATAAAACATCTTTTAATAAAACATGAAAAGCAGATTGTTAATGATTTAATTTCATATATAATATTTATAAAAGATATTACAAATGAAGTTGAAATTGATATTGAAAACACTAAATTGTTAAAAGTAAATAGTGAAATTGAATTTGAAACAACATTAAAAATTGAAGCATTAGAAAGAGTAATAGAGCAAAGTGAAATTGATATATCAAAAGTTACCTTTGACGAAATACTGAGATGGGATAACTCTTTTAGTATTGGTATTGATATAATTGATCAACAACATAAAAAATGGATTAAATTAACAAACCAAATATATAGAAAATTTAAGAAAAATGATACAGCTGAATTTATTAAGTCATTAAAGGAATTTATTGATTATACAGATTATCATTTTGGCTTTGAAGAAAAATATATGAATGACTTTGGTTTTGAAAATTCAAATGAACACAAAAATCAGCATAAATATTTTATTGATAAAATAAAAGATTATCTCGAAACAGTTAAAGAAAACGACGATTATATTACTTATAACACGCTTACATTTTTAAAATTCTGGATTAAAAAACATATTCAAAATGAAGATGTAAAGTATGTTGATTTATTTATAGCAAACGGAATTACATAATCCATTTTCCAACGCATAGAGCCTATCTGTATTCTCCGGTGTCGGTAGTATGTTTGAATGAATAAAATAAAGATATTAAGCATTCTAAGAGAAAATCAAATAATATTGTACGAGTTTAGTTGAAAATGCTACATATATGCAGTTGCACGTGTTCCGATTATTTAGGAAAACTGTGAGAAGGGAAAAAGGCGTAGTTGAAAACTACGCCTAGCTGTGTTAATGAGCCAACTTTTTCTAAAACCATAAGTATCGGTTATTAAAAAAACAATTACTTTCAAACGTCAGCAATACTTTAAAATAAGAAAATAAACAATTTAACAAAAAATCAATGAAAAATATTAAACTTTCAACAAAAACAATATCATTAATAATTCTTTTTGGCATTCTTATTTCAAACATAAGTTGCAATAAAGACCCAATTAATGAAGCCCCTCAAAAGCCTAATTTGCTATATCCGGCAAATAACTCTGTTCATAATGATATTCCTTACAAACTTGGATGGTCATGTTTTGATAAGGATCAAGATAAATTAACTTATGAACTATATTTTGGAACTGAAAATCCGCCAAAATTATTTACAACTTTATTTGATAA
>JAOZLS010000182.1:0-2485 GCA_029934705.1 Bacteroidales bacterium
ATAATACGCTGTAATCTACTTGTATTGTGAATGTTACAGCGTTTTGAAAATGTATGTAATTGATTTTTTATTCTCTTAAATGCTTAATATTAAGACTTTTACAATTGATTGCAGACATTACATACATACTACATACAGTTATTTGTTTGATTATTAATAGTTTATAGGGTTTGTCTGCATGTATGCAATGTATGTAATGTTTTTTCTCTAATCTGATAAACGTTTATTTACAAATAAATAAACAGCTGTATTATTTTATAATACAGCTGTTTATATAACATTTTTATGTGAATATTTTATATGGAAATTTCGGTATTATTTATTTTAATTGTATTTTCAGTTACTGAATACATAAATTTATAGCAATCGCCAATCGGACGTTTACTTGTCATTTTCCGAGTTCTACCAGAAATAAAAGATTTATTTGCAGTAGAAGTAAGTAGGTTTCTTAAACTTTCTTTATCTGAAATATTATTATTGTTGTTTTTACAGTATTCTACATAAAACGGATATACAGTATTATACTTTAAATAAAAATAAATTTCACCTTTTATATAGTGCTTATTTTCCTGTAATTTAAAAGTTGTATTCTTTGCATATTCCATTGCTTGCCAAAAAATTGTTATATCTTTTATTTCGTTTAAAACTTCCATTTGCTCTTTTGCATATTCAATTAATTTTTCTTGCAATTCCTTTAATGTAAAAGGAAATTTTAATTTTTTATGCAATAATTGGTAAGGTATTATTAATAAAGCTAAATGCGTTTTTATACGTGCTGGTAGTTCGTTAATATCATTGTTTTTATTAATATTATCTAAATTATCAGATAGTTTTTCTGCAATACTATTTTTAAAATATTCCCTATGTTTTAATATTTCCTTTGCAACGCCTGACAATCCGCTTTTATAGTGATTTGTGAGGCTTTTCCATGCTTTTGTTTCGGTTTCTGAAAAATCCTGTGTTTCAAAATTCAATACTATAAATCGTGAATAAACAGCCGTTTTATGTATTGGCAAATAGTTACCGTCAAAGATAATACCCGACCTTGTTTTTAGGTTTTTAGTCTGGTTTCCTACTGTTTTTTGCCCCATTGTTTTACCTACGCCGTCATAAGCCGTTAATACAAAGTTATAAATTTTTTTGTCTGTATTGTTTGAAAATTCTTTGAAGTAAAAAAGTGAATTAATACGCTGTGATACAGTTCGAGACAAACCAGTATCAGTTGTTGTATTTATGTCAGTACCTTCAAAGTTTCCAAACATTCTAATAATAGCGTTTGTAAACTGAGTTTTACCCACACCATAATCACCAAATAAAAACAAAAAAGGAAAAAAGCTTAATTCTTTAAAAACAATATCTCTAAATAATGATAAAATTGCATACATTGTGCCTATACTACCATTTAAACCATAAGCTTTATAAAATAAGTCAGCCCAAGTTTTAAAATTTATATCACCTTGTTTGTAAGCGAATTTCCTTTCATTTTCATATATATCATCTAATACATTTGCAGGTGAAAAAGCGGGCAAATAATACGTTTCTTTATTATCTTCAATTACTCCAAGCTCATTAATTGTTTTTAGTTCATTTTTTGTATTAATTATTGCATCGGCAAAAGCGTAAATTTCGGTTTCGGGTTGAAAGCCTAAAGATGTTATTTCTTTTGCGTATTGTTCATTATCCATTAAATACTCAAATATTGATTTTAATTCATACGCATTGCCTTTAAAAGTGCATTGTTTGCTTTTTAAAATTGTTTCAAAACTATCGGCTTTTGTTTCGGAAATTCTTACTTCAATAAGATTAATTTTATTATTTCTGTTTTGAAGTTTTACAATCCGTTTAGTGTTATTTGTTCCATTGTCAAGATTATATAAACTTTTCATTACAAAATTAGATATACGTTTCTTTTTTAGACTTTTACCGACCATTATTTTAGTATAATAACAGCCGTTGCTTAAATAAAATTCATAATCTTTAAAATCTTTGTCAGCATCTTTTGAGTTTTTTTCAATAGGTTCGTTTAAAATATTTGTTTCCTGTTCCTGTGTGGGTTCAGGTGTATTGCCTTGCTGTTTTGTCGGCACTTGTTTTACTGAAACGGTATCAATATTATATTTCATTGCAATAGCAAAAAATGGACTTATACCTTTATTTTTGCTATTTTTAAGACAATTATCAAACTGTTTATCTGTTTTAGTTTGGTCATATCCAATGTTGTATTTACTTACTTCATGGAAATACGAGCGACCACCATCGGCAAACGTATCGGCAAGGGCAAACCCTACGCTTAACCAGTTATTGTAACCGTCTGTAATATCTATTTTATTGATGTTTATTTGATTAATGACTTTTTGAACATCTGCAAACGTATCATTATCAAATTGTTGTTTGTTTTGTATTACTCTTGAAACTTTTGTTTCTTTTGATATTGTAAATGTATCTGAATTTTCATTTACATATATATTAGTATCGGAACAAAGAT
>JAOZLS010000182.1:2495-8063 GCA_029934705.1 Bacteroidales bacterium
GTGAAATATCTTTACATTTTTCATCTATTTGTAAATTGTATTTTTCTATATAATATTTCTGCAAACCTAAGAAACTTTGCAAGTGTGTTTTTTTGTCAGCTTGTATTTTTACAATAACTTTAACACCATTACCCGATGGACTTATAAAACAACAATTTGAATACTTATCTTTTACCAGTTGTTCTTTTGCGGTTTCTGGATTATCAATATTATCTATATCAATTTGCAATAAACCTGAATGTTTTATAAAATCTGAAATCTTATGTGTTCCATTTGCAAAATTTCCTGAAATTGTAACCGCTGGCAAATTATATATTTTTAGATTATTCCGTTTCTTTTTGTCGGTTTCCGTTCGTATTTGCTTTGTAATTGCTTGTAATTTACCGCTTGAAATTAGATTATAAACATCTGTGATATTTACTTCTTTTATTGATTTTTCGGTAACTCGCTTGAAATATGAAATTTTATTCATTATCTTTGTATCGTAATTGTTTACACTAAAATATATTAAGCCGTTTCAACATTGCCGTTTGAAACGGTTTTTTTATTGTCTGTAATTCCTAAGTATTTATTTATCTCCAGACCTGTTATAAATTTACCGTCTGCTGTGGTTTTTAAATAGCCGTCTTGTATTAATTTCTTTACAAAATTATAGGAACAGTTTATTATTTTTTCAGTTTCTGAAATATTGAAAGTCTTTTTTTCAAATTCTTTGTTTTCTTTATTTTCAAAATATTCATTAATACCTTTGTTTATCATTGGTTGTAAAAATTCAAAGTCTTTTTCTTCTAGTTTCATCTTTTCTAGTTTTCGATATTGTTTAAAAATATTGATTATTATTTATTTTATGTTATGTACTATTTGCGAAACTTTAAAACCTAAGTCATAAATTGCCTGTTCCGTTTCTTCTCCTTTGTAAGATGAAAATAAAACCCTTACAAAGCCGTTTTCTACATCTTTGTATTCGTGGATGTAAAAACCTTTTATTTTATCAAACTCTACTCTAAAGGTGTTTAGATGCCTTTTTCTTATATCTATTTCTATCATGGTTTTTTTTGTTTTATTTTTTAGCCTTATATTTTAATGTTTTACCCGTTTTGTTTTGCCAAAAGTCTATACGGCACTTTTCAGAGCAATACAGTTGTTTATGGTGGTTGTGTATAAACTCATTATTACAATTCTTACAAATTCTTTTATCACTTGTTAAAAGAGGTTTTTGTATCGTTATACGATTTTCGTATGACGATACTAAGGGGCTTGCATTTTTTACCGTTCCTTTTAAGTTATTTGTAGCTTTAAAATCTGTATCGTTGCCTTTATCGGGTTTAAGTTTTTTATTAAAACCTACGGGTTGTTTTATAGACTTATTTTTTTTAATAGTTTCCGTTACTTTATTGTTACTATCGTATAAACTATTTTGTATTGCTAAATGTTCCGTTATTAAACTTCTCATATTGCTTGCCTCTCTGCTTGTTGTATTCCATAGACTATCCATTAAATCCTGTTTAATAATACTAATATCTGAAATTGCTGAAAGTTGAGCTTTTTCTTCTTTAAAAATTTTACGGTAAAACACTTGTAGAGCAATATTTGATAGTGCTGATATAATTAATATTATAGCTATAAACTTATAGTACTTATCGGCTGTGGCTGTCATTACTTGCCTGTTTTTCTTTACTTCGGTGTTCTTATTTTCTTTTAGTTTTGAAATTTCCATTTGTTGTGAGTTTCGTTGTTCTTTAATACTTTGGTTTATACTTGATATTCGTTTTAATTGTATGGCTGTCAAATAAAACCGTTTATTGTTTTTCCAACCTGCGGGGTTGTTTTTTTCGTCGGTAATTTGCTGTTTAAGTTCGCTTATTAATATATCATACCGTGCTTTGATATTTTGCTTTTCGGTATTAAAAAGGCTTACTATTTCGTTTGTATTGTCGGCTTTGTTGCTTTGTCTCATTGCCAAGCCGTTTGTTGAACTTATAAAGCTTGCTGTAAATGTTCCAACGGCAAAAACTAATAAAACAAAAGCTCGTACCCATTTAGTCTGTAAGCTTGCCTTTGTTAATTTACCCAGTAACCAAGCTGAAAAAAATTCTATAACAACCAGGGCCAAAACAGCCAAAATAATTGGTATGTATTTATTTTCTGAATTTAAAGAACTCATTAAGTTGGCGAAATAAAAATAACCTGCAAAAATGCTTATACTTGCCGTTAAAAATCTTACGCCTATTGTTACTAAAATCCCTAAGCCAAATTCTTGCCTAAAGTTTTTATACTTAGCGTTTTTTGATGCGATATTTGTTAACATACTCATAATTATATTTTTTTGTAAGTGTGAAGAATGTTTTTAATTTTGCACCGCTAATGATGCAATATTTGTAACCCTCTTAATGATTGGTAGTATTAAGGGGGTTTTTTTTATTCATTTTCTTTTTCCTTTCTCTTTTTTCCTTTTTTAAAATTCCTTTTTTTAATTTCTCGTTGATAACGCCTTGTATTATGGAATTTACAGCATGTAAGGGCTGTGTGTTTATATGAACTTTTTGTATTTGTACCTGTTCATAGCATATATCTAATACATCGTTAATACTTTCGTTTAGGTCTATCAATTCGCTGTCTTTCCAATAAGTTCCGTTAAACCTTTTTTTAAATTCCTCCATTATTTTTCTCATCTTATTTGTGCTTTAAATTATCAATTTCTTTACTTAGTTGACTTAAATCTTCACTGAAACCTAACTCTTTACTAATGTCTTTTTTTGACTGCTCCGCAATTGAAAAGGCTGTTTTTCTCCAGTAATCCATACTTTCCTCTGCGGTTAATAGTCTTTTATTTAGCAATCTAACTAATTGTTGTATCTTCTCAAATCGCATTTTATCGTCCATGGTATTATGGTTTAAATTGTTAATAATAAATACTTTAAACTAAACTAAAACTGCTTTTGCAGTTGTTTATAATTCCTCAGGAGGAAACAAAATATCCTTGTCTATTTGCATTATTTCAGCAATTAAAGGTTTAGCCCAAAAAGGAATAGGGGTTATACCTTTTACCCAATTGTAAAAAATCGGTGTCGATACTCGGCACTTTTTTGTAATCAAATCTCTTTTTCTTATATTGTGCTTGTCAATACGAGGTAAGTCCATATAAGCTTTTTTAAATTCTGTATTCGGCATAATTTATTTGTTTTTAATTAATATTAGTTATAATTTTATTATGCAATATTAATATAAAGTTTAATCATATTAACATAAAAGTTAATATTATTAAACTAAATATGTTTATTTATATTAATTCTAAATACGAAAAATGGATATATCATTTAAAATAAGACAATTACAAAAAATAAGTAATATTTCACAAAAAGTACTTGCTGAAAAAATCGGTTTTTCTGTACCTGCATTTAGTAAGGCTCTGCAAAGAAATGATTTTAAAATATCAGTTTTACAAAAAATTGCGGACGCGTTAGGCGTTTCAATAGGTTATTTTTTCGGTGAAGAAACCAATAAAGAAGCATCACAAATAATTAGTGAGGTTGTAAACTATCGTTTTAACCATGAAATAAAAGAAAAAATAAGAGGTTCAAATCTTATTGAAAATTTAAGAAAAAATATAACATTTGACAAACTAAGCGTACACAACAAAGAACTTATAATAAATATTTACAGCGATGCTCAAACAATGCCTTTAGAACACTTTAAGCAAAAAGAATTAGACATTTTAAGAGAACAAGGAGTTTTAAACGAGTTCTTTTATTTAATTATTAGTTTTATTAAAAGCAACGCCAACAACATTGAAATATATGAACGAAAAAAGCCTACTAAATAAATAGTAGGCTCAAACAATTAAATAGAAATTTTAAACAAACAAACAATTAAATATTTTATTTATCGGCTTTTGCCTTTTTTTTTGGTTCTTTTTTTTCTCGCTTTATCTCCAGTACTTCTTTTTCTTTCTCTAGTTTCTGTATCTTTTCAGTAAAGTATTTAGTTTCAAAGCTTTTTTGATGTTCCGTTACTTGAGTTATTTTTTTATTTTGTTTTGCTTGTGAGCTTGAAAAAATAAGCATCATCAATAAAAAAATAACAGCCACGGGTATCGCACTGTATAGCATTTCTTTTGTAATTATATTTTGCATTTTTTAAAAATTTTAAAGGTTTTGAAAAATTTCAATATTTGTGTTTTTGGCGAATTTTTTTATTTCGTCTCCTTTAGCTACAAAAATAATTAGAGCTGCAAAAGCCAATAAAAGCAAAATGCCACCATAGCCGCCTGTTTTTGAAAGGCTAGGTATAAACGTTTGTACTACTCTCATTATCGTTTAAGTTTTACGGATGATAAAATAACTTCAAGTAAAACTTTGCCGTCGGTTACTTTTACTTGTTTTCCTTTAGGCAAATAAAATGTTTCGCCTTTAGATATTTGTAAATATCTATCTAACTGAGACGTATAGCCGTTAAGCTCGCTTTTTACCTCGTTCAATTTTTCTTTCGCCTCGTTTAGTTCCTGTTCAAGCTTGTCAGTTTTTTCAGTACTGCAAGTTTGCAAGTTCATTAACTCTTTGTTTTTTTCGTTCTCTACTCTTTTTACGGCTTTTTCGTAATCGGGGTTCAAATAATTGTCAAGCAAAATGCTTAAAAATTCCCCTTTACTGTTTGCCTCTGATTCTTGATAAATTTCTTCAAAGTGTTTTTTAAAGTCAACCTTTGCAGAAATTTGAATGTTTGAAAATCCTGTTTTCATTTCTCTTTAAGTTTAATTAATAATAAAATCATATATAACAATTATATGTACCACCTATGCAATACCTATGCAATACCTATGCAACACCTATGCAATAGTTATGTAACAGTTATAGGTGTTATATGCAATACCTATGCAATGGTTATGTAATAGTTATAGGTATTACATATAATGTATATGTAACTGTTATATATTTTGCATAGATAATACATATATATTAAGCAATTGCAGGTATGGCTGGTATTGGCGTAATATGGCGGACTTTTGCAGTTATTTATAGCGTTTTGCACAATTACGAACGATTTTATGTAAAAATTGCAGTTACAAAAGAAAAACATCCAGCTAGTATATTTAGACCCAACCGTCCTATTTGGACGGTCAGCTTTTTTATGCTTTTGTGCAATTATTTATTAGACTTTTTAAGAAACAAAAAAAAGCATGGATATAAAAAAAGCATAAAATTATAGTAATATTCTAATTATCAATATTTAGTATTTTTGTTTTCAGCAGGTGAAGTTAGCCAGGAAAAAGAATGGCTGCTAAACTTTTTATAGTATGTTGTAACACGGTTTAAGCGGTTAGTTCATCGTTTTTAGTTGGTGTGCTTGTTTTTTATTTTAAATATATTAATACTTTTGTTTAAAATATTTAATATAAATTTACAGACTTAAATATATAGTTCTTAAAAATATTGTTTACCATTTGTTTACCAATAAGAAAACACAAAAGCGGTTATTATTCTATATTACAAAGACTTACAATCAATGGTTCAAAGTCCGCTCGCGACCTCTGAGTATCAAGTAGTTATGCAAGTAAATCTTGCATAACTC
>JAOZLS010000183.1 GCA_029934705.1 Bacteroidales bacterium
CCTATTTCTGTGGCCTGTTCAAGAAAAAACTCTAATATATTTATATTTTTTTTTGGAGCAATTGCAATTATCAATTTATTTTTTCTTTTTCCAAACTCTTCAGTCTTATTAATTATTTTAATATAACAACGCTTAACATGGGCTTCAACTATTTCGGCTTTGTAGTAACCACCTTGCCCATCAATTAATTGAATGTTATCACCTTCTTTCAATCTTAAAACCCTTACGCAGTGTTTAGATTCTTCTTCATTTAAGGTGAAAAAATCTGTATTTATTATTGGTGTATGAAAAATATGCACGTTTGAATAATTTAATTTACTTTTGTTACAAAAATATAGTTTTATGACAAAAATAGGTTTAATTTCCGATACACACGGATATTATGACGATAATATTAAAGATTTTTTTTCGGACTGCGATGAAATTTGGCATGCTGGTGATATAGGAACTTGCGAAGTAACCCAAAAATTATCTAAAATTGCCAAGGTTCGTGCTGTATATGGAAATATTGATGGCACTGATATTCGGCATACTTATAAGCAACATGCAAAGTTTAAATGCGAAGATATGAATGTTTGGATTACGCATATTGGTGGTTATCCGGGCAGATATGATGCTAAAGTTAAGCCTGAAATATTTACTAATACTCCAGATATTTTTATTTCGGGACATTCGCATATATTGAAAGTTATTTATGATAAAAAAATTAACTGTCTTCACCTAAATCCTGGAGCTTACGGAAAATCGGGTATTCATAATGTTAGAACTGCCTTAAAATTTGATATTAATAAGAAAGAAGTAATAAATATGCAAATTTTTGAAGCCAAAAGATAATTTGCAGCTAATGGCTTTCAGGTGAAAACACCTGAAAGAGGCAAGATGATTTGTTGCTGAGGTGCAAAACAACTGATTCTGCAAATACAGAGGTATATTATTATAGGTACGCTTTAATAAGTTGAGTTGCTATGCACCTTTTGAAAAACTCTTGCCTGTAGCTGGTGTTTTCACCAGCTACTAATATATAATTGTTATATATGAAAAAAAGCCTTAGATTAATGAAAATCTAAGGCTTTAATATTTTATATAGAAGCTAAAATTAATCTTTTCGAGCTAATCTTTTTCTTTCGTGTTCCAATAAATATATTTTTCTTAGACGTAAAGCATTTGGTGTTACTTCAACATATTCATCTTCTCTTATATACTCCATACATTGCTCTAGCGAGAATTTTGTTGCAGGTGTAATTGCAACTTTTTCGTCGTTACCAGAAGAACGCATGTTTGATAATTTCTTAGTTTTAGTAATGTTTATTACTAAGTCGTCTTGTCTAATATGTTCACCAATAACTTGACCTGCATAAATATCTTCGCCTGGGCTTACAAAAAATGAACCTCTACTTTGTAGTTTATCAATTGAAAAAGGAATTGCTTGTCCTGTTTCAAGAGCAATTAAAGCACCGTTTCTTCGTCGTTGAATTTCACCTTTCCAAGGCTCGTAAGCTTTAAATCTGTGAGCAACAACTGCTTCACCCTCAGTAACATTTAACAATGGGTTTGTTAAACCAATAATTCCTCTTGCAGGAATACTAAATTCAAGTTCAACTCTTTCGTCTTTTTTAACAATATTTAAAATATCACCTTTTCTTTTTGTTACAAGCTCAATTGCTTTCCCCGAAAATACTTCAGGAACATGAATCGTTAGTATTTCAACAGGTTCGTGAAGTTTACCATCAATTGTTTTTGTAATAACTTGTGGCTGACCTAATTGTAGTTCATAACCTTCACGTCGCATTGTTTCAATTAATACTGATAAATGAAGAATTCCACGTCCGTAAACCATAAGTTTTTCAGGAGAATCAGTTTCTTCAACTTTTAATGCAAGATTTTTCTCAATTTCTAGAAACAATCTATCACGTAAATGTCTTGAAGTAACATATTTACCTTCTCTTCCAAAAAATGGTGAATTATTTATAGTGAAAAGCATACTCATTGTAGGCTCGTCAACACTCACTTTTGGTAATGCTTCAGGGTTTTCAAAATCGGCAATTGTATCACCAATATCAAAGTTTTCAACACCTAAAATTGCACAAATTTCACCAGCTTCAACTACTGTTTTCTTTTTTTCTTTACCTAAACCTTCGAAAGTATATAATTCTTTAACAGTTGATTTTTGAATTGTACCATCTCTTTTTACTAAAGAAATTTGTTGTCCTGCAATTACGCTTCCACGTGTGATACGTCCAACAGCAACGCGTCCTAAGTACGACGAATAATCAAGTGCACTAATTCGCATTTGCAACGTTCCTGGGTTTTCTTTAGGAGCAGGAATTTGTTCAAGAATTGTATCAAGTAAGTAACTTATATCCGTAGTTTCATTTCTCCAGTCATCCGACATCCAACCATTTTTAGACGAACCATAAACAGTTGCAAAATCTAATTGATCTTCGGTAGCATCAAGGCTAAACATTAAATCAAAAACCATTTCGTTTACCTCCTCGGGCTTACAATTAGGTTTATCTACCTTATTTACAACAACTATAGGCTTTAAATTTAGCTCTATTGCTTTTTGTAAAACAAAACGAGTTTGTGGCATTGGTCCTTCAAAAGCATCTACTAAAAGCAAAACACCATCGGCCATATTTAGAACTCTTTCTACTTCGCCACCAAAATCGGAGTGACCAGGAGTGTCAATAATATTTATTTTAACATCTTTATATCTTACCGACACGTTTTTTGATAAGATTGTAATTCCACGCTCACGCTCTAAATCGTTAGAATCAAGTAGTAGTTCTTCAACTTCTTGGTTGTCTCTAAACATTTTTACTTGGTGTAAAATTCTGTCAACCATAGTAGTTTTACCGTGGTCAACGTGAGCTATAATAGCAATGTTTCTAATATTCTGCATTTAATTTTTTTATTTTTTGAAAAAGATTTGCAAAAGTAGTTAAATTATTCAATTATACAATCATTCAGCTCTTTAATTATGAATTAGAAATATTTAAACTTTTAGTTAATAACTTTATTAGTAGTTGCTTTGCAAAATGAACTATTTATATTATGTTTGAAAGAAAAAAAATCGGTATTTTGAAATGATATAAAATATTGATAACATGAACAAGTTGAAATAATTAGATTATAATTACTAAAAGGTGGGACAGCATTTCATCAATTTTAAAGGAACATAATGAAAGATGTTTTAGAAAATATAAAAAGCTGCTTGATAATATAGGTAGAAACCGAACTTGAACGGAAATTAATAAATAATTTACAGCAATTTCTACTTGAATTAGGAAAAGGATTTGCTTTTGTAGGTAGGCAATATCGTATAATGCTTTCAAATAAACATTTTTATGTAGATTTAGTATTTTATCATTATATTCTTGATTGCTTTGTTTTAATTGATTTAAAAGTAAATGAAGTTGAGCATAAAGATGTTGGACAAATGATAACTTATTTAAATTTTTTCAATGCTGAGGTCAAAAAAGAAACAGATAAAGAAACAATTGGTATAATTTTGACATCAGGTAAAGATGATGTTTTTGTTGAATATGCAACAGAAACGGTAACAAATAAATTGGCTGTTTCTGAATACACTTTGTATTTACCTGATAAAAAAACATTAAAGCAAAAAGTTAGAGAAATACTTGATAATGAATAAACTAAAATACTAATGACTCCAATATTCTTTGCTTTTTCCTAACCCTCAATTACCTAATCAAATCAGTTATTAATGCCTTGTTTTTGTTTTCAATTGAATTAAATATATCAGTTTCAAAAGTTTTGAAATTATTTTTATCAATATTGATTTTTATTTTTTTATTTTCTAAAAAATGAATAAAATCGCACATATTTGTTAGTGTTTCAATAATATGAGATGTTATAATTATTGTTTTGCCTTTGTCTTTGAGTTTTAGTAATATAGAACGCATTATTCTGCTTGTTTCTATGTCTAGTCCGTTAAATGGCTCGTCGAGTATCATAATTGGTTTATCATTTTTAAGCATTCCTAGTAATGCTAATTTTTTTTTCATTCCTGTTGAGTAAGTCTCAATTAAATTAGTTAGTGGTAACA
This sequence comes from Bacteroidales bacterium, assembly GCA_029934705.1. GTDB lineage: Bacteria > Bacteroidota > Bacteroidia > Bacteroidales > JAADGE01 > DZBS01. The sequence continues at coordinate 4,070 of JAOZLS010000183.1, forward strand.
AAAATAATTCGTTCCACTTGTTGGTATCAAATTTTTTATTGCTGAATAAGTTTAAATATTCTATTCCCGTAATGTTTTGGTAGAAATAGTTTTCGGTGGGTAAAAACGATATGTCTTTTTTTGTTATAGCTTTATTATTAAATAATATTTCGCCATTATTTTGTTTCTTCAATCCAAAAATTGAATTTAATAATGTTGATTTTCCTGCTCCGTTTAGTCCCACAATTCCATGTATGCAATTATTATCCATTTCAAGGTTTAAGTTTTCAATTACATTTTTGTTTTTACTGTAGGATATTGAAAGTTCTTTAATTAAAATCATTCAAATAGAATTTTAAATTATTAATTGCCTGAGATAGAAATTTTATTGATAATATAATAATTAAAGGGCTTAATACTGGCAAAAAAATAGCCGCTATACCTATTGTTGTGTAAATTTGCATTGCTCCCGATTTTTTATTGGGAGTATAAAAAGCATATTTAAGTAAAATAGTATAAATAATAAGACTTAAAAAAAAGATGTATTCAACTAATACGACATAATAATATTCGGCATTAAAAATAATAAATGCTAAAATTAGTGGAGCAACAGTAATAGTGAATATTTTTAAATGACTTTTTATTTTTTCTGCTAAGAACTTTTTAGGGCTTAACTCTTGGGCAATTAATATTTGTAAAGGTTCAGCATTTTCGTAAAAATTTAATATTATAACTCCCAAAATAAAAATTACTATCGGAACACTTACTACAAAAAATGAACTAAAAAATCCGATAAACCATAATACAATAAAAACAATAAGATTTTTTCTAATACCCGCTTTCCATTCAAAATTACTATAGGGTATTTTATTTTGAAATACTGAATTTATACTGCTTTTTTTAATATTTATTTTAATAAATGGTATAAGTATAACTATTAAAATATAGGCTAAGGAATGAATCCATAATTTATTGTAAACTAGTGGTATAATTAGTAAAATAGACAATAATAGGTATTCGGTAATGTAAATTAAATATGGCTTTGCCGAATAAATACTAAGGAATATTTTATCTTTTCTTTTAAAATGAATTACTAAAATAAGTAAGGAAAAAACTCCAACTACAAATACTCGGTATTCTATGGTTTTTAGAAAAATAAAAACATAGAATATTGTAACACTTAGCATGCCAAACAATAAAATTGTTCTAACAAAACCAATTTGTAGCAAAATTCTAAATATTTGCTTTATTCTAATATTTATTATTTCAAAAATCATTTCTTTTGCGTCCTAAATTACAATAGAAAATTTGCCATATTTTATTTGTTCTATAAAACATGGCAAATCTAAGTTTTATTGTCTTATACCAAATATTATATTATCTTTTTTATCAATTTAAAATATTTAAAAGGCACGTATCTTAAAGGCAAGTCAATCCATGTTGGGGTATTTACAACTGCTCTTTTATTGCTGAATGCCAGAAAACTTTCGTGTCCGTGGTATTTTCCTAATCCACTATTTCCAACGCCACCAAAAGGTAATTTATCATTTGCAATGTGCATTATTGTATCGTTTATGCAAGCTCCACCCGACGAAGTTTTCATTAAAACATCTTTCGCTTTTTTGTTTTTGCCAAAATAGTAAAATGCAAGTGGCTTTTCGTTTTTATTAATATACTTTATTGTTTCATCAATATTATTAAAAGTCATTACTGGTAAAATAGGACCAAAAATTTCTTCTTGCATCACTAAATAATCTGGTTGCACATTATCTATAATTGTTGGAGCAATAAATTTTTCCTTATTATCAACTTCTCCACCAGAGTGTATTTGCCCTTGGTTTAGTAAGCCTTCTAATCTGTTCATTGCACGCTGGTTTACTATGCGAGGGTAAAAACGACTTTTTTTGATGTTGTCGCCATACATTTCTTTCATGTTTATAGCAATTTTATCTAATAATTCATTCTTAATTGAGTGATGTGCAAAAAGATAATCGGGAGCAATACATGTTTGTCCTGCATTTATTAGTTTTCCCCAAGCAATACGTTTTGCAGCCACATCAATATTTGCGTCGGAGTTAACTATACAAGGACTTTTACCACCAAGTTCTAAAACTACAGGAGTTAAATTTTCGGCAGCTGCTTTCATCACAACTCTGCCTACTTTGGGACTTCCTGTAAAAAAAATAATATCAAAACGTTGATTAAATAATATTGTATTGGTTTCCTTACCTCCTTGAACCATAGCAATATAATTTGAGTCGAAAGTTTCTTTAATCATCTCTTCCATAACTTTTGCAATTGTAGGAGTGTCAGGCGAAGGCTTTAAAATACAACAACAGCCCGATGAAATTGCTCCAACTAATGAATTTATAAGTAGTTGAAAAGGATAATTCCAAGGTGCAACAATTAATGCAATTCCAAGCGGTTCGTAAATAATTTTACTCGACGATGGTAAAAGGTGTACTGGAGTTGAAATTTTCTTAGGCTTAGCCCACTTTTTAAGGTGTTTTATATGATTGTTAATTTCTTGTGTAACAATACTAATCTCAGTTAAATATGCTTCTTCGGGCGATTTATGTAAGTCTTGCCATAAAGCATCTTCTAACTTTTTTTTGTTTTGAATTATTGCTTTTTTTAGTTTGCGAAGTTGTTTTAATCTAAAATTTACTTCTTTGGTTTTATTGGTTGATAAAAAAACTCTTTGGTTTTCTAAATGTTCAACAATTATTTTTTCTGCTGTTTCTTTCATCTTTTTTAATTTTATTGTTGAATTATTAATGAAGTATTAAGTATTTTATTTTTATGGAATAATCAATGAACTATCGCCATAACTTAAAAAGCGGAAATCGTTATTTAGAGCAAAATTATAAATGTCTTTCCAATTTTCGCCAATTAATGCAGCAATTAATAACAATAATGTACTTTTGGGTTGATGAAAATTTGTAATAAGCTTATTTATTACTCTAAATGTATATCCTGGAGCAATAATTATTTGTGTAGCAGCCTCTAATGAATTAAAACTGTTTTCTTTTAGATATTTAATAACTGCATTTATTGCTGTTTCAAAATCTATGTTTTGTTGTAATTCATAGGCATCCCATTGTTTTATAATGAAATTACAATTGCCTTTTTCAATAATTTTTACACCTAACCAATAAATACTCTCCAAAGTTCGCACAGTAGTTGTACCAGTTGCTGTTATTTTACCTTTTTTATTTAGCAATAACTCCAAACTTTTTATCGAAACATTAAAATGTTCAGTGTGCATTTCGTGTCCTTCAACGGTTTCCGATTTTACTGGTTTAAAAGTTCCTGCACCAACATGTAGTGTCAAAAAATCGAGTATTATACCTTTCTGTTTCAAATTATTTAATACATTATCGGTAAAATGTAAACCAGCAGTTGGGGCGGCAACCGATCCTTTATTTTTAGAATAAACAGTTTGGTATCTTTGTTTATCTACCTCTTCAGACTGGCGGTTTAAGTAGGGTGGAATAGGGGTTTGTCCAGTTTGCTCAAGTATTTCGCCAAAGCTTATATTTGTGTTATCCCAATTAAATTTAATTATTAACGCATTGTCTAATCTTTCTTCAACTTCAGCCGAAATCTTGAATTTTTCGTCATTAATAATTATTTCTTTATAAAGTAATCCTGTTTTCCATTTTTTTAGGTTACCAACAATACATTTCCAACTACATTCATTTTTGGTTTGAAAAATACGTTCGTAGTCGGCAGGAGCATAAGGCTCTAAACAAAAAATTTCTATTGCAGCACCAGTTTCTTTATTAAATTTTAGGCGAGCTTGAATAACTTTTGTTTCATTAAAAACTAATAAATCATCTTTTTCAAAATACTCGCTTATGTCTGAAAATTTTTTTTCTGAGATGTTTGATTTATTATAAACAAGCAATTTTGATTCTTTTCTATCCTGTTTAGA
>JAOZLS010000184.1 GCA_029934705.1 Bacteroidales bacterium
ACAGATGCTCCATAAGAATTGCTAATATTTACATAATCTGTTCCCCAACCCGTTTCAGGTGTATAATTATTGTACCATATTTCTGAATTTGGGACTGCTGTATAACCTGCTCTTGGGAAAACACACTGTAAATTGTTTTCAGAATCAATTGCAATTACAGGTCGTGAAACTGGGGCTATATATGCTTCGTCGTGATAAATATAGTCAAATTCGCTCCATGTTCCCTCATTATATGTTCTGTGAACTATGTCATAAGCATTTATACCACCAAGTTTATAAGCAATATGTAAAATGTTGTTGTTATCAATTGCTAAAGATGGGTTTCGCCCAGTTTCGTCAACCAGAACCGCAGTTGACCAACTTATTCCATTATCATTAGAAGAAGAGTAATAAACACCATTGTCATAATATGTTACATGTAAATTTCCATTATTGTCTTCTACAATAAGCCTTGCATTATTTCTTTCTGTTGCTGTTGATTGTGTACTTGTACTTATAGGGGTTTGAGCAATAATAAGCCCCGAACTTAATAATATTAAAGTTATTAGTATATTTTTCATTTTATAAATTTATAATATGTAAATTAATTTTATGCCAAACATTTATTTAATTGTGTTTGGCATAAGAATATTGATATAATGAGCTTTAATTTGAAATTTAAATTTCAAATTAAAACGATTATTAAATATAATTTTTAGAAATAAAGAATGTTATTTGGTAGCAGAATGCTCTCCAAAATTTCGGGAAAGTATAGAATATAATAATACTCTAGTTACTTTTAATAATAATGATATTTTTTTGATGAAAGTCATTTGTATTATTTGTGGACAAACTTACTTAATCTTTTTTAATAGTTATTAAGTTATATACATAATTTTAATAATTAGTTTGATTTTATTTGATTTTTTGTTTCTAGAAGTTAGTTACCCATTTTAATTATAATTAATATCGTTATAGTATGTAAATCCAGAAATTACTGAAATCGTATCTGCATTATCAGTAAAAATTTTCCTTTGTGTACCGTTGGCTGTTACTTGATTATAAACAAAATCATTTGCTTTTATTACAATTTTTAAGCCCGAACCAGTAGCAGGAACATTTATTTGATATTCACTACTTTGATCAAGTATTGTTGTATTAATGCTTTGCTCATACGCAATGCTTAAAATTTGTCCGCTTCCTGTATGGTTTGTAAAATTAATCATTTGCTCGGACTCAATTATTGAACTTACCTGAATTCCTACAGGAGCATCTTCTAAACCAGCAACTGTTATATTTAAGTCAGCAAAAGCTTTACCTTTTATAATTGCTGTACCAGAGCCAGTTAAAGGAAATACAGCTACCATTGTTGCGGCATTTCGCAGATTATTTGCATCAATAATAGAATCTGTTTTTACAGATAGATCGACAATTAAATTTGCTGTTGTGTGATTATTAAAACGTATATTTACGGCAACAGTTCCAGCAACTAGTCGATTAAAGGTAGCAAATCCATTGGTATCTGTAGCTACGCTATAAATACTGTCATTCATTACTAATGAAACAATTGCACTGTCAGCAGCACTTGTTGATTTAAAAGATGTATTACCTGCCAGGACAACCTGAACTGTGTATCTGACTGTTCGTCCATCTATCAAGTCTTCGGTTGACGCTGATGGAGGCTCTTCTATATTTTCTTTTGTACAAGAATATAAAATAGCAAATGTGATAATTAAGAAGATAATATTAAAACTTGTTTTCATCTGTTTATAAATTATTTAAAAGGTTAGATGCGACACCCGCATGCTATCTTTTTATGTATTTACTTGGGCAAAACTGCAATAATCATTCCCTTGTGTGTTAAAACTTATTTATCATGTGTGTTTCATCTTTTGTTTATTTAAGTTTTTTTATAAAAAAGACTCTGTTAAAATTAATATAAAACATATACCAATAATCTATACAGTATGTATATAAATCGGTATATGTTTCAAAACCAAACCCAATATCCAACCCGCTTATAATATTTTTTTCGTATATAAATTTATTGCTTATTAAGGCTCGTTCTTTTTCGGCGTATGTAGAATAAACTGTTGATAAAGATTGATATATGGGATGCCCTCGTTTTGAAATATAGGAGTCGGAATACCACCATCCAACATTGATATTAATTTTTTTTAATTTTGCATCCAATTTAGAATATAGTCCGTATCCTTGAATATAAGGGAACTGGTGATTGTTTGACATGTCGTTATAAGCTACATAATATTGTTCGACTGATATTTTATCTATAAAACTAATTTTAGGTTTTAAACTATAAGCTATACCTAATGCCGAATTATTTAATGTTATAAGAGTTTCATTTGTTTTATTTATTTGTCCGCCCTGATGAAGGAATACTACTTGTAGAGGAATATAAAATTGATGTTTTGTGTTTTTTTTATTTAAAATAAACTTGTTTGATAAACCTAAAGTAAATATTTCCTGTTTATCATCACCCTTAAAAATAAATTCTTGCCAATTAATCCAAATATCGCCTTTGTATCTTTTTGTATCGAATAAAAATTGCAGTCCATTTTCAACATTATCAGTAAAATAATATTCATATCTAAAAATTGGTTCAATCATTTCGTGATTTGTCGCTCCGTATAAAGTCCCTAGTATAATATTTGTTGATTTTCCTGCTTTATACTGAAAACTAAGTGTTGGTAAGATTTGAGTAAAATCATCAAGTCCTGAATATTTTAAAAAATGGATTCCTGCTTCAATTTTTGCATTCTTTACCGGATAATATATTAATTTAGGACTTAAAGACCAACCCAGTAGGGTATAACCTTTAATAATATAATTAAAATATTCATTGTTTTTTAAAAAATTAGAGTTTTCAATCCTGAAAATTAACGAATTGTTAAGGCTTGTATCAATATTATGATCTTTATAAAAAGATGGTGGATATATTTGTGCTTGCGAAAGATTTAAAACACCAAGCAACAATAACAAAAGTAGTTTAATTTTTAGTTTCAACTTATTAGTAATTTAATTTGAATAACAAAAATAGTAAGTGTTTTTATTTAACTTAAAAATCTAAATAAAAAAAATGTAAAAACGATGTAAAATATTCGTATTTAGGCGTTAAGCATGAAAAACTAACGGTTTAAATATCCCTTTATAGATGAAAAACACGAATAAAAATCAGAGTTGCAAAATTAAATTTATAAACAATTTATTTACAGGTGGTAATGTTACTAAATATTCAGGGGTTAATACTAGTTATATACATAATTTTAATAATTAGTTTAATTTTTCTAGTTTGATTTCATTTTCTTTTAAGTTGTTCTTTATTTTTCTTTTTTCGACATCACTTATAACATCACATCTTAGCAATGCTTTTTGAGCTTCTATATCATATTTTAATTTTCCTATTTTATCATTTTTATATTTTTCTTTTAATTCTTTTTCTATAATATCGAATTCCTGCATAATTCTACTTATTCTTGCTTCTATTTCATCTTTTTTTAACTTATCTGTCTCAGCTCTACTTTCTTGTCTGAGTTGTATTAATTCACACCAAAGTTCTGCTCCATAGGTTGCGGAGTCGTCTTTTGTGCATGATGTAGTTAATAATAATCCAGTAAAGGCAAAGGCGAATATGATTTTAGTAAATGTCATAATTATGTTTTTTATTCAAATTTTGTATAAAGGTATAATTTTATATTTTAGAAATAAAAAAAATGCTCCGAATATCGAAGCATTTTAATTGTTTTTGTATAAAAAAGAGTTTATTCTTGGTTGTGTACATGAACATCCATTTGAGGGTAAGGGATGTTCAGCCCTTTATCATTGAATGTATTATATACTTTTTCGTTCATAAGAAAGAATACTGCCCAATAGTCGGCAGATTTTACCCAGACTCTAACTGTAAAGTTTACTGAGCTATCAGCTAATTCAGAAATTGCAATAAATGGTTCAGGATCGGTTAAAATGCGTGAGTCTGCTTTAATTAATTCCATTAAAGTTTGTTTTGCTAAATCTGTACTGTCGCCATAACCTATTCCAAATGTCCAGTCAACTCGGCGAGTTTCTCTTGCCGAAAAGTTTATTACAGAGCCAGTTGAAAGTCCTCCATTTGGTACAATAATTATTCTGTTATCGGGAGTAGAAAGTATTGTATTGAAAATTTGTATTTCAGAAACAGACCCAGTATGTCCTTGTGCTTGGATTACATCGCCTACTTTGAATGGCTTGAAAAGTAAAATCATTACTCCGCCTGCAAAGTTTTGTAGAGTTCCTGACAGAGCTAAGCCAACAGCTAAACCTGCAGCACCTAGAATAGCTACAAATGATGTTGCTTGTATGCCAACCATGCTTAAAACACTTAATACTAGCAATGTTTTTAGTAAAATGCTAATTGTACTAGTTAAAAAGGGTTTTAAAGAAGGGCTTACTTCTTTTTTATCTAATGTCTTAGTAAAGGTTTTTATTATTATTTTGATAAGCCAAAGTCCTATAACTAGAACTACTATAGCTCCTATTACTTTAGGTCCAAATACGACTAGTAATTCAATTAATTTTTCAATGTATTTTTCCATTTTAGTTATTTATTAATAGATTATAAAAATACAAAAGTAGTAAAAAATATTTATATCTTTTATTATTTTTTCAAAAAACACATTATATGTTTGTAATTTGTGTGTTCTTTTTTTTCTTGTAATAAGCTTTATAGATACAAAAAAATATGCAAAAAAAAATCCTTGAATATTTCAAGGATTTTTTTTTAGTATTTATTTTTTTGCATCTTTTTTAGCCTACACTTTCAGGGTCAGGAAAATCGCCTCCTCCGCCACCCATTTGGGAGTTTTGATTTATTCCAAAAGCATTACCAGTTCCTGCTTCAATCGCAACATTACTTTCAGAGTAATATTTCGATTTCGATTTCTCGACACTTGCAATGTGGTGCATAACTTTTGAACCAAAATAAAATGCAATCATCATTTGAAATGCAATCATGAATTGATGGAATTCGTCTTCAAATCCAATAATTCTAACATTTGCTAACTCAATAATAATTGTAACATATAGCAATGATAAAGACAGTAGCCCTCTCATTACACCTCTTGGCATGTTAAATGTTTCGCCTTCGTAGGGGTTCACGTGGTCAGCTGTCCAATTTCCAAAAGTGTATTTTCGTAGTAATAAAACGAAAAGGATAAATATTAATGTCATCCATAAAATAACAGGAAGATATATGCTGAACCAATAAACACTCTCATTGTCAGCAAAAAACTTAACTTGTTCCATGTAATTATTCATACTTCTATTTTTGTTTATTTAGCAATAAAAAAGCCAATTGCAAAGGCAACAGGAATTGCTGCCATCGAAATTTTCTTAAATATTGAATTTCGTTTATACTTTTTTGTTAATATATCAAAATCATCTTCACAAGTATTCCAATTATTTTGATAATAATCTCTATCTTTAATGTAAACAGCTATTAAACTATCTTGTTCTAGGCTTTTTTCTTTTTCTATGTCAACTAATATTTTATATTCTTCAACTTCTTTCTCACAAAGTTCAAGAAGCTTTGCTTTTATTAAAGCATTTTGAAATTGTGTGTTTTTAAATACCCATAATGTATCACTAAAAGATTGTAACTGATAACTTCCTCGTTGAGTAACAAGAACGAGAGTGTCAGCTGGTCTTACTGGTACAGGGTATTTTTTTTGACCAAAAGAACTTATTGTTGCTAAAATTAATATGCTTATTATTAATATTTTTTTCATTTCTTAATCTCCAAAGTAATTTATTGCATCGTCTTGCATTTCTTCAATTGAGCTGTTTCTTACATCGGTAACAACTCGTTTTTTCTTTTCCTCAATAACTTCTATTCTTTTTTCAGCTAATTCTATTTCTTTATTTAGGGTGGCTATTCGGTCGCTTCTTTTTTGAATTTCATCGTCAACAACTTGCCTGTGAATAACTTCTTCTGCTCTAACTTTTTTATGTCTATTTTTCATTTCTTCAACTTTTGAATCTTTAAAAATAGTTTTTTTTATAAAAGTATAAGGCCCAGCAAGTGCTGCAAAAATCATTGTAAGACCTTGCCACTCAAAATTTAACATGCCATTATCGTATAAAACACCGATAACAATTAATGCTAAAACTATAACTCCTAATGTTATTAACCAATTTTTGCCCATAAGAATTTTTATTCTTGTTCAATGAATTTTCCAAAAACCCAACCTTCAACTTCGGTTGAAACTTTGTACCATCCGTTTGCACTATCAATGATTTTAACTTTAGCTCCTTTCCTTAAAGCCATAGCAACTTTAGCTCCTGACTGGTTTGGAGTGTCTCTTATATTTAATTTGCTTGCGACAACTCTTCCATTTTCTGGTAGTTCGTCTGAGCCATCTGCATCACGGTTTCCTGTTAGAAGTTGGCGACGTAGTCTGTCAAGAGGAAATGCTGGTCCTGGATCAGTTTTTCGTGTTGGTGCAATTTCTTCGTGTCCTAAAATATGCTTTACTCCGTACTCTTCAATAAATATACGGCATAATTCTGTAACTGTTTGAATTTGCTCTTCAGTGTAAATATGCCAGTATTTTGAAACTGATTGATTTCTGTGAATAGCTTCCATTACATCGTTAGGGTTGTATGCTGCACCAAACCATGCTCTAAAAGAGTTTCCACTCTTTTTTAATGGACCAGAATTTACAATTTCAATTCCAAGAGAATATTTATTAAGTCCTATTCTTCCTTTATACGAGCTTTTGCCTGCATGCCATGCTATTTTGTTTAAAGCAACAAGTTGTGTTACAGAACCGTCTCTGTCAACAATAAGATGAGCCGATGCTTTTACTCTTGGATTTGTAAGAGTATTTAAAGATGGCTTATAAGGCCCTGCAGTGTAATGTATTATAACTGTGTCGGGAAGTGATGTTCCGAAATCTCCGCTATGGTTTTTAGACCAAACTGCTTTTTTTACATTATCGCCTGTTAAAATATGCTTATCTATTTTCATGTCTCGGGTTATTTGAAATTTCTGTAAAAATAAATTATTTTATCCACAATTAAAAACAATATGTTCTTAATTTTTATTTTTATTATATTTATTAACTATCTCTTTTAGTTTTGCTTAGACAAGTTTACTTGTAATTCCGATAAAAGGAATGTTTTTTAATCTATTGAGTGTTAATTGATTACTCGATTGAAGTGCCTACTAAATTAAGCAAAATAACATGTGGAGGACCTTCAAATCCTCTTTGTTCTGTTTTTATGATACAAATTATATAGTTTGTATTTAAAAGTTTTATGTATCCTGGCGATGTTACATTTAATATCATACTTTCAGGGTAAGTCTCTTCATAAATTATTTTGTTTACTCCTTCGGAGTTTTTAATCCTGGCACTTACTTTGGATACTACATCAAATCCATAGCCATAAGTATCTTCTTCGTATTTTATATTAAAATGTAAATCGGTATTTTTATTGTCGGCTGTGGGGAATTTTTGGATTTTATATTTTTTTACTTGATTTATTTTATATTCATTAAGTTTTTCTTTAAAACTTTCATAATTAGTTTTCCAGGTTTCTTTTATAGAACCTTGTTCTATCGCATCATTATAATCTACTTTTTTCGACCATAATATTTTATTTGTTTTAACATCCATTATTATGAATGAATATTGATAATATCCTGTAGCTTCATCGGCTGGTTCTGTAATATATGCAAAAATTCCATCGCTTGAATTTCCTATAGGATAAAAAATATCGTTTATTACATCTTCGCCCTTTTTTATGTAATCCAAATCTTTGGGTTGCTTGTAATCCATTATTTCAGTTGTAACAACATTGTTGCCTGATGTATCATTTGGGTTAGGGTCTTTGTTGTCATCATCCTTACATGAAGAAATAAAAATCCCCATTGAAAAAAGCAATATTATTAACGAAATATTTAAAATATTTTTATTCATAACTTTATTTTATATG
>JAOZLS010000185.1 GCA_029934705.1 Bacteroidales bacterium
GAAGAATCGTTAAATTGGTTTAAACATGAAGTATTTAATTATGCACCACAATTTGACTCAGAACCTATTGCTTTTACTGATGAAGATATAGAATATACTTACCAAGTAGAATATTCGGACTTAAACGAGTGGAATAATATTGAACTTATAGAAGTTCAAAAACCAGAATGGCTTAGTTTTAACACAGAGACAAATATATTGCAAGGTACACCAGTTAATGAAGATGTTGGAGAGTACAATGTTTCGTTTACAATTTCAGACGGACTAGATGAAACAACGCAACAGTTTTTATTAACTGTTAATAATATTAATGATACACCTGTCCTTATTAATCAAATACAAGACACAACAGTTTATACAGGTTTTGATTTTAGTTATACCTTTGCCGAAAATATTTTTTATGATGAAGACGAAGCAGATAATTTAACTTATTCAGCAGAACTTATAGATGGAACAGCTATACCAATTTTGCTATCATTTATTTCCGAAGCAAGAACATTTTTTGGAAGCCCACAAGAAGTAGGAATCCATGAGATACGGGTTGTTGCTACCGACAATAGTGGTGCATCGGTTTATAGTGATTTTACTATTACTGTAAATCAAACAGCAACATTTGTTGAAACTAATAGCAATAATTTACTAATATATCCAAATCCATGTAAGGATCAGTTTTATATTAATATAGAAGGTAGTGAAAATAGCCTTGTTGTAATAAGTGATGTAAATGGAAAAATTATTCAAAAAATAATTACAACTGAAAAAGTAAATTTAATTAATACGACTTATTATGCTAAAGGTCTGTATTTTATATCAATAACTAATAAAAATTCAATATTAACACAAAAAATTATTGTTCAATAATAATACAAGAAGCACAATATTTTTATAAAATAATTGTTAGTAATATATTAAGAGTTGTTTTAAATAAAAAAACATGTATCTTTGTATTATATAAAAAAGTAAATTTATGAAGAAAATTACAATTATAGTCGGTATTTTATTTCTAGCAGGAGGATTTTTTTTAGGCTCTTGTAATAGTAGTAAATCGTTATGCCCAGCATATCCACCATCTACATATCAAACTGATGCAGGAGATATTGGAGTGCAAAGTATTGATACAAAGTTTAATTTTGAATATATAGAAAGTAAATCTTATTAAGATTTTTAAAATAAAAATATTTTGTTTAGTTTTAGAAGTTTGTATTTAGGTACAAACTTCTTTTTTGTTATTAATATTAATTAATATGTTGAAATTTTCATATATTATTTTGTTTTTGATTATACCAATATTTAGCACCTTAGCACAAGGCGAACTAGACGAACAAAATAAAATATTTTATAGAAATGAAAAAACTTACGCATTAAACTTAAATGCGAATGGTTTAGGTTTCGATTATAGGTTTGCAAAAAGAGTAAATGCAAACAGAAAATTCATATATGATGGTGATATAAATAACATGAAGCACCCAAAAGAATTAAAAAAATTTAATCCTTGGAGTACTTCTTTAAGTCGCTTTGCTTATGGGAAAATTAATACTGCATTTAATATTAGGTTTGGCATAGGAAATGAAAATGAAATTTATAAGAAATACGATAGAAATAGTGTGTCAATAAGACTTTTTTATGTTGCAGGACTCTCTACAGTTGTATTAAAACCAATATATTATAAAATATTAGAAGGCGAATACATAGTAGAAAAGAAATTTGACCTAAACACCCCCGCTTTTTATATATGGGGACGTTCTTCATATTTTAAAGGCATCTCAGAAACAAAAATTATTCCTGGAGGATATTTAAAAACAGGAATAGGCTTTGAATTTAGCAAAAATGATAAAAAAGTTAGCATGTTAGAAGCTGGAGTTACTTTAGAACTATATCCCAAAACCATTGATATAATGGCTACAGAAACTAATAAAATGTTTTTTCCAACAATATACATCGCATATAGATTTGGGAAAGTAATTAGCGATTATCATGTAAAAGGAATAGACGGAGGCAAAGAAGAATAACGGAAAAAGATAACGAATTTATCAGGTGTTTTGACTCATAATTGGTATTGTACTTCGGCTTGTTTCAACGCAAATGATAAGACTTTATCTATTCGTTATCAAATACTCTTGGGCTAGTCCTTTTTTATGTTTTTCTATTATATTTACTAAATCAATTATTTCTGAATGAACCGAAAAATCAAATTCTTTTAGGTTTTATTTTTGTTCATTGTATCTTCCCGAATTTTCATTATCATAAATAAATTTTTCAACATTATCAGGTACATAAAATTGGCAACGTAATGGATTATTTATTCTTTAAATTCTGTGATGTAAAGATGGATACCTTTTAAATCAAAATCTCCAAAATGTAAATAATTCTTTCTTTCTTTCTTTCTTTCTTTCTTTCTTTCTTTTTCCGTGTCGTTAAATATTTGTTCCCCTTAGGATTAAATGTATTACAAGCCCCTTTTTATTTTTAATGCTTCAATTCTAAATAAAAGTATAATTTTGTTTCATAAAATGTAAGTTCCAGTATTTGTGGTTTATAATCGTCAATATTTTTCAATTATGTTATTATTGTCAATTATAATATATGAGTCCACTCCGAAAAGTCATTATACCCCTAAATCTGAAGGGGACTTTGAGAACTGTCTGGTTTTTAAAGGCTAAAACTATCGTTTTACATCTTTAGGGATTAAGGGTGAAAAAGCTTTAAAAATCAGATAGTTCGACTTTTCGGAGTAGTCTCATAATTAGAAAACTAAAATGTTATACGATACACTAATTTCATTACAGCATCGGTTGTTGTAGGTTTTAAATAATCTATTTGTTTTATGGGTTCTTCGTAGCCAATATTATACACAAAGTAAAAGTCGGAGCCTATTTTTGGAATCCAATGTAGGCGAATATTATAAATCATAATTTCATCTAAATCGTTATACTGTGCAAATAATGAAATGTTTAATCTTGTTGTAAAGGCTATATCCCAAAATGATGCTATTTCGTTAGTAATAATGCTTTCTTGTTGCATTTCTATCCAATTTCGTGTGTAAGTGGAGTATATTGTTAGGTATTTACTTATGCTTAATCCTAAATCTGTTTCTAGGGTTTTTATTTTTCCTGTATAAAAATCACCCCAATTATATGTTATTGCACTAGAAATTAGCCTAGAGCGGAAACTCTCAAATTGAAATTCATTATTATACATCATATATTCTCCTACAGGAATATTTATGTCTTCGGTTAATTCAAAATCTTCGTTAAGCCTGTCATAATTTTGTATTAGGTTGAATTCAAATCGTTCACCTGATTTTAAAATTGCACCTATTGGTCGTGTTTCGTTGCTAAAACTTTCTAACTCGCCTGTTGTATGTGTCTGATATGCTGTAAAGCCCCAAGGTTTTAGTAATAATCTTTTAATTCCATATTTTGAAAACCAACGTGGCGTTACTCTAAGGTGCCATGAGTAAGAATTGTAATTTGTCCGATGAATATATCCTAATTCAGGATTAAAATTATCTTGCATACTACCTAATGCCATAAAATTATCGACTAAATCATTAGGATAATCTGCTGACAATCTATATGTCATGGCATCTTCGGTTATTTTAAAATCTTGCATACTAGTAGATGTTGCTGCTCTAATAGTTAGGTTTTTATCTTTTAAAAATTTTGAAGATTGATAAACTGCATCAATACCAATTACTTGATTTGAATGTTGTGTGTTTATTAAATTTGTAAAAATTCCACCTATATATGATTGCTCTCCTATATTTCGCTTATATCTAAAAACTGTATTATTTGTGGTTGGTACTGAATCTATTTCTGCTTCTTGAATATTTAAAAAACCTATATTATTTTTTCCAATAGTTCCAAAAAGCCTAGAGCCAGCAACTATAGGAACCTGTTTGCTATTTGTAATTCCTAATTGTCTAGAATAAAACGCATGGTTGTTGTCGCCAAGATAAAAATCGTAAAGATTATAGCCTTCAAGAAAAAATTGTCTTTTTTCATCATAATAAATACTGAAACGGGTTAAGTTTACAGGAATTTCATCTGCTTCTACTTGAGCAAAATCGGTAAATGTGGTAAGGTTTAATTTTAGAGTAGGAAGAATGTTGACATTCAAATTTCCACCAACTTTAAAAGGGTAGGAGACTCCGTTTGCATTATCAAAGTGCCTACCAAATAATAAGTAGGGTTTTAATTCAAACTTTTTTGCATAAGAAATATTTCTTAGTCCTGTTAATCGCCCAGCTTTAACAACCGAAAAAATACTATAATCTCTCGACCAGCCTTGCCATAGTACTTGTTCATTTTTAGATGTAATATTTCGTTCAAAATTTAATGCCCAATTTAATATGCTATCAGATTTAAATTGCAATGTACTAAATGGGATAACAACTTCGGCAAACCAGCCACTATCGGTAACCGTTGTTCTTGTGTCCCATACACCGTTCCAGTCCATATTTCCATCTTCGCCTCCCGAAATTAAAACATCTGCTCTTGCTCCGTTGGGATTTATTATAAATAAGTAGCCACTTCTATTATCATCAAAAGGACTCAACATTATTTGAAAATTATCATCAATTTCATAATAAAAATCAGGCGACATGAAAATTGCTTTAATTTTTGAAGCATTTTCTTGATAACACCAAACACCAATATATAGCTCGTTTTTACTATATGCAACAGCAACTTCTGTGCGTTCCGATGCAGGTTTACCAAAATTTAATTCTCGTTGAGTAAAATTACTTATATGTGTAGCTTGTTGCCAAATGCTATCGTCTAAAACACCATCAAAATTTATTCTATTATTTATTTTAAAAGCCTGTAACTCGTCGGGCTGAGAATGTTGTGCTAAAACAGCTTGCACACTGATAATTAAAATAATAAATAATTTTATTTTCATCATATTTTCAATGTTTTATTTTCTATAAGGGGGGCTTCGATAGTTATATTAAATTAACATCAAAATGATATTAACAAAGTAATTGTTAACTAATTAGAATATTTATTTCGATTAATTATTTAGTAGTTCTAAAAGATTCTATAATTATATTTTCACACCTATAACAACAATGTCATCAAGCTGTCGTTCTGTTCCACGCCAAGCTTGGTAGTTTTCTTCAAGTAATTCCTTTTGAATTTCCATTGTTTCTGGTGAAATTTTTAGGAGTAGTTTTCTAAAACGTTTTTTCATGAATTTTTTTCCAGTTTCGCTGCTAAATTGGTCGGCATAGCCATCGGACGACATATAAATAGTATCGCCTTTGGATAATTCAACATTATGAACATTAAAAGGTTCCATGTTGTCATAAATTGCAACTGGCATTCTGTCTGTTTTAAACTCTTTTATTTCATTGTTATGAACTATAAATAAAGGGTTAAATGCTCCTGAAAAGTTTAGGGTTTTCTTTTCTGTATCAATAACGCATAAGGTCATATCCATTCCATCTTTTGTCTCGCTTACCGAGCCTTCTTGATGAAGTGCATTTATTATTTCATCTCTTAATTTATTTAAAATCTCATTTGATTCAAGAATATTATCTTCATTAACAATTTTATTTAAAAAGCTAATGCCCAGCATACTCATAAATGCTCCAGGAACGCCATGCCCTGTACAATCGGCAGCAGTAATTATTATTTTGTTTTCTTTTCGTCCTGCCCAATAAAAATCACCACTAACAATGTCTCTAGGTTTAAATAGAACAAAGTGTTCGGGGATAATACTAGTTAAATAGTTATTGTTTGGTAAAGCTGCTGTTTGAATCCGTCTTGCATATTTAATACTTGCAGTAATTTCTTGTCTGTGTTTTTCTACTTGATCTTTTTGCACTATTATTTCGTCACGCTGTGCTTTTATTTCTTCATTTTGTTGTCTAATTTCAGAAGTTCTTTCTGCAACGGTTTCTTCTAATTCTTTGTTTCGTTGCTTTATTTGCCTAACTCTAAGCATATATAATAGATAAGTTAGTGCTATTATAAATAAAACTGACGATACTTGAAACCAAGCTGTTTGCCAAAATGCAGGTTTAATTATTATGGTAATTGATCTTCCTTTTTCGTTCCAAACTTCATCATTATTAGAGCCTTGAACTGTAAATGTGTATTTGCCTGGAGGTAAATTAGTATATTTAGCGTGTCGTCTAAAATTGTTATTATTCCATTTCTCGTCGTAGCCTATAAGCTTGTATTTATACTTGTTTTTTTCTGGAAAAATAAAATCTAATGCAACAAATTTAAAAGAAATATCATTTTGTGAATGATGTAAATATATTATTTTTTTTACACTAACAAGGGAATCTAAAATGAAATCTTGGTTAGAGACTTTAAAATCTGTTATTACTATGGAAGGTATATGCGGGTTATCTATAATGTTTTTTGGATAGAAAGCATTAAATCCATCAATTCCTCCAAAAAACAACTGTCCATTTTTATCCTTAAAACAAGCACCTGCCAAAAACTCATTGCTTTGTAAACCATCGCCTATATCGAAGTTTTTAATTCTGTTTGTTTCTAAATTTATTCTACTAATACCATTATTTGTACTTACCCATATATTACCATCGTCTTCTAAAATACCTAGTATTACATTGTTTGGTAATTCTGAGTTATCAGTGGTAAATCTAGTAATTTCGCCAGTTTTAATATCAAGTTTATTTAATCCACCTTTAGTTCCTATCCATAAATAGCCTTTTTTATCTTGATATATGCTATATATTCTATCGTTACTTATAGAGTTTAAGTTTTCTGGTTCATAATTATATCTTAAAAATTGGTTTCCATCGGGGTATAGTTTATTTAGTCCATTAAAAGTTCCAATCCATAAAGTTCCTTCATTGTCTTCAAATATTGTTGTAACAAGATCGCTGCTTATTGATGTAGAATCTTTTGCGTCATATTTTAGTGCATAAAATACTTCTGCTTGTTTGTCAAACATGTTAAGTCCACCACCAAAAGTTGCTACCCAAAGCCTATCTTTTGAGTCTTCAATAATTTTCCAAACTCTATTGTTAGAAATTGATAAAGGGTCTTTTTGACTGTGCTGAAAAGATTTGAAAGTTTTAGTTTCTTTATTAAATTTATTTAGACCACCTCCATCTGTACCAATCCAAAAGTTATTATTTTTATCTTCAAGAATTGTTCTTACGTGGTTGTGGCTTATGGAGTTAGGGTTTGCCTCATTATGCTTGTAATGTTCAAATTTATTAAGTTCTGTATTCCATTTATTTAAGCCACCTTCAACAGTTCCAATCCAAACAATATCATTTTTTCCTGTGTATATACATCTTACTTGCGAGGCACTTAAACTATTTTCATCATAGGGGTTATGTCTGAAAACTGTTAAATCGTCTGCTGCTCTATTCCATTTATTTACTCCGCCCAACGACGTTCCTATCCATAGTATATCCGATTTATCAAGATAAATATTTGTAATACTATTTATTGAAATGCTATTTTTAAGTGCAGGGTTATTTATAAATAAATCAACCTTATCTGTTATTAAATTATACCTTATAAGTCCATCTCTATTTGTTCCTATCCAAATACTGCTATCCAAATCGAGCAAAATTGAAGTTACCGATAGATGATTAATATCAATTTTATCTGTAATTTGGTCTGAAATAGTAATTATTTCGTCTGTATTTTGGTTTAATATTGAAATTCCATTAGTCGTTCCTATAAATATTTCATTTTTATTATTTATAGCAATAGATGTTATTTCGTTATTGCATAAGCCATTTGTAGTAAAATATCTTTTAAATTTTTTTGTCTTTTTATTAAATATATTGAATCCGTTTAGTGTTCCAATTAAAAGATTTCCTTTTTTATCGTTAACAATTACAGTAATAGTATCGCTACTTATAGAGTTTAAATCTTCTTCATTATATATAAAATGTTCAAATTTTTTTGTTGTTGGATTAAATAAATTTAGTCCCTTATAGG
>JAOZLS010000186.1 GCA_029934705.1 Bacteroidales bacterium
GATAAATCAATTCTTGAAATGCCTGTTTTAACAAAGTGGGTAAAGAATGAAAAAACAGTATTGAATCTTATGGTAAAATTACTCAGTTGTCCCAACCCAAAAGTGCAGAACTGAAAATTGATAAAACAGGCTTTATGGTGTTATCTATTAAATATGGTGAAGGAGTACATAAAATACCTTTGAAACCTATTGATGATGAAAAAGCAATAATTTATGGATTAGGCAGAAACCTTGGTGAAACAATTCGTGTTATAGAAAAAAATGGTGAAGAAATAATTTTGTTTTCTGGTTATGAGTTGAAGAAAATCAATTAGACTGGGTTTTTATTCTACTCTGCCGAAAATCCGAAACAAAAGATGTTTATTGACTAAAGATATTATGACATTGAATTCAATTTTACAATTGATTGGGATGCTTAGTTTAACACATCAAATGAATCAATAACAGGATTTGAGAAAAAAGAGATGAATCCAGAATAAATTCAGCACATAACAAAATATAGATTTCTTTTAGAGCAATATCATTTAAAGTATCAGGGATTGTAAAAACTACATGAAAATGTTTTACTGGTAATAATTATTTTAAACGAGCTTGTATCCACTGTTCAACCTTATGATTTTGACAAGTAGGGCAATGACTGTTTCAACAATTATTTTACTTTTTTTCTGATAAGTCAGAATTATTAAATTTTTAAGTTAGATACTAAACTTAGTAAGTTTTACAGTTATAATAATGAAAATAAGGTGAGAAAAATACTATATTGCAAACCGATAAATTGTAGGATTAAAAGCCACACGTTTTTTAGTCACACGTTGTGTTTCAAGCAAAAAAGAGTATCACTATAAATAATGAAAGTAATAACACATAAAAATAAGGAAAAGTTTATATTTATAATGTGAGCAAGTAATAAGTACTAGAAAATCTTAAATTTAATTTTATATTTTTTTAATAGGTAAAATTATTTTTTTTTCTATCTTGCAAACTGAAAATTCATCTAAATAAAATTTGCATGCTTTTTAATTAAGGCGTTATACTTTATTAATAAATAGAACTTATATGACTAGTAGCAAAAAAATGATTTTTGATGTTGGAATGCACAAAGGAGAGGATACCGCTTACTATTTAAAGAAAGGATTTAGGGTTGTTGCGTTTGAAGCAGATCCAGATTTAATAAAATTCTGTAGAGAAAAGTTTACAAATGAGATTAAGACTGGAGATCTAACTATTGTAGAAGGAGCCATCATCGATTCTGTCAACTGTAAAAATAATGTTGATAAAATACAGTTTTATAAAAATAATAAGGCTACTGTTTGGGGAACAGTAGTACCTGAATGGGCAGATAGAAATGAATGGTTAGGGTCAGAAAGTGAAATAATAGAAGTTCCCATTGTTGATTTTTCTCAGTGTTTAAAGAAATATGGAGTACCCTACTATTTAAAAATAGATATTGAAGGAATGGACACTGTTTGTTTAAAAGCTTTATTAAATTTTAAAAAAAAACCAGATTATATTTCTATTGAGTCAGAAAAAGTAAAGTTTAATAAGCTTAAAGAAGAGTTAGACCTGTTTGTAAAGTTGGGGTATAATCAATTCCAAACTATCAATCAGGCAAATGCCAGATCCTTTAAAGAACCTGACAATTCGAAGGAGGGCTTTTTTTTAAATTATCAGTTTAATGCGGGATGTTCAGGTCCATTTGGTACTGATTTGAATCCCGAAGATTGGGTTGCTTTAAATGCCACTATTGATAAATATAAACAAATTTTTAGGGGTTATGACTTGCTTGGTGAAAATAGCAAACTGAATGAATATTATTTAAGTATGAAATTTATAAAGGTTTTGAATAGGTTTATAGGATATCCTGGATGGTATGATACTCATGCTAAACATTCTTCTGTTCTTACTAAGTAATATAATCAAAAATACATAACAAAAATAAGCATCATTAAAATGACTGTTTATTCAAACCGTTATGTGTTATTTCAGAACAACCAACTATAAATGATGACAGGCAATTTGAAATAAAAATTCTTGACCTACACTGGATGAAGGACGTTGATGACCCGACAGACTTGTGTACTCACGGACACGTTTTTGTGAAGATTGGAAATGAAGTTATTTCAAATAAAGACAATTTAGACATAACCGTAAGTTCAACGGCTTTATATTTAATGCGGACACTGAAAGATGACTATAAAAAGGATGACTATGCAAGCCAATTACTTCCTTGTTGTAGTCACTTTTTTAGGGCTGACGTAGAAAATGATTTTGTGAATATAATGGGTTGCCAAAGCGGTATTGACTGGACAATAATTCATACAGACAATAACAAAATAAAACATATTTCAGAAAGTGGACAAGAAGTAATAATTGATAAAGACGTTTATAGGAAAATTGTATTTGACTTTGCAGACCAAGTGGAGGATTTTTACGAGACAAGTTTACCAAAGACAATTCCAACAGACGACTTTGACAAAAAAGGTTATTTGATATTTTGGATAGAATGGCGAAATTTAAGAAATGAAAGTAGATAAAAACAACACATAATAATGTATATGATTTATAGCAGTATAGTAGTAAAATCAATCAGTATAGCATTTGTTGGACTCCGTCAAATCAGTCGATTTGACTATTTATATAATAGCAATTTGGCTTATTGTGTAATTTAAACTATCTTGTATTAAAGTTGACTACGGAATTACATATATAGGTTTCGATATTAACTGATGTTTTTATCGGAAACAAATTTAAAAACAGATTAATGAAACAAATTCAAATATTAATATTCTTTATATTTATAGGATTCTCATCTTCAAGTCAAACAATTGAGGACTTAACCTTTGGGACAGATACTACATTTGAAGTAATGACGTGGAATATAGAATGGTTTCCGAAGAATAATCAAATTACAATTGATAATGTAGCTGAGATAATTGAAGCTTTAGATGTCGATTTAATAGCAATACAAGAAGTAGATAATGTTGAAGCTTTTGAGCAAATGGTGGAAAGTTTAAATTCATATAATGGATATCTCGAGTCGTCATGGTTTGCAGGTTTGGCATACATATATAATCCTGAAGTTATACAAATCAATGATATTTATGAAATATATACCTCTTCACCTTATTGGAGTCCTTTTCCTAGGTCACCAATGGTAATGGATTTAACTTATAATAATCAAAAAATAATAGTAATTAATAACCATTTTAAATGTTGTGGCGATGGTGTCCTTAATCTTTCAGATTCTGACGATGAGGAAACAAGAAGGTACAATGCATCTAATTTGTTGAAAGAATATATAGATACAAATTTTCCTAATGAAAAAGTTATAGTATTAGGAGATTTGAATGATGTACTCTCAGATAATACTCAAAATAATGTATTTCAATTAATTATTGATGATACTGAAAATTATTTATTTGCCGATTATGAAATAGCTATGGGCGATGACTCAGAATGGTCGTATCCAACATGGCCTTCACATCTCGATCATATACTAATTACAAACGATTTATTCGAAAGCTTTAATAATGAAGGCTCTGTTATACAGACAATTAAAATAGACGAATACTTAACTGGTGGTTGGGAGGAATACGACGAAAATATTTCTGACCATAGACCTGTTGCTTTAAAACTTGAAATGAGTTCAAATGTTGATATTACCAACTATGCAGAAAAAACTAATTTTATAAATTCTCCAAACCCGTTAAATTCTGAAACAACGTTTTCTTTTTCTGCTTTAAATAATGCCGAATATATCGAAATCATAAATATTCAGGGGCAAACAGTGTTTTTAGCAAAGTTACCTTATGGTGAAACTTCTATTAAATGGAATGCCAAAGACTTTCCTGATGGTATCTATTTAGCCAAATTGTTATCAAAAGGTAATGTTTTAGCAACTCGAAAAATTATGTTGAAAAAATAATATAAGTCCTAAGCAAAGAAAATGTAATTGTTTGGTATGAATTATTAAAAACAGCTTATTATTTTAATAAATCCGAAAAATTTAAAGAACAAGTTCTTAATTGGGTTAAAATTAAAAATGAATAATTTGATAAAAAATAAAAAAAGCACGTGTTTTTTGTAAGTTCTTTGTACGGCTGTGTAGTTTTTCGTATATTTGTACGTGTAATATAACTAATAATAACATGAATACAAAATTAACATTAACAATAGAACAAGCAGTTATTGAGCGTGCTAAATCTTATGCCAAAGAAAAGGGGCGTAGTTTGTCGGATATAATTGAAAATTATCTTAAAGCTATTACTAAAAGTCAAGAGACAGAAGAGTTTTCCCCTTTAATAAAATCTTTACGAGGAAGTTTTAAAGCCCCCAAAGCTTATGACTATAAAGAAGAGTTATCAAAAGAATTATTTGAAAAACACTTGTAATGAATAAAATATTAATAGATACAGATGTTCTTTTAGATTTTTTTTTTGATAGAAAACCATTCTCGGAAAATTCTGCTATAATTCTAAATATGTGCGAACGTAAAGATGTTATGGGATTCGTAACTCCCTTAATAATAAGTAATTCCTATTGTTTATTGCGTAGAACAGCTAAGCACGAAAAAGTAATTGAGAAGTTAAAACAATTGCTTACTATAGTTGATGTTCTTAGTATGAATAAGCAAATTATAACAAACGCATTAAATTCTGATTTCAAAGATTTTGAAGATGCACTACAGAACTTTGCAGCAGTATCAAACGGAGAAATAGATGTAATTGTAACACGTAATGTAAAAGATTTTAAGAAAAGTGAAATTGCTATTCTTACACCAGAAAGTTTTGTGAAATTAATGAAAATCTAATGTTCCTTTATAGATTAGAGGTATTTAACCTTTTATATGAAATTAGATGTGATGAAAAACGGAAAAAGATAACGAATTTATCGATTGTTTTGACTCATAATTGGTATAAATAATAAGAAAGCTATAACTGTGTTTATAAATTGATGAAAAAACACCTCTGTTAAATAGTTATTTTAATTTTAGTATTTCAAAGTTATTCTTGTAAAACTTAGACTCTTTTGTTAGTTTTGCAATAAATAAACTTACATATATTATTTATAATAGCTTTTTTATGTTAACCTGTTATATTTAGTAGGTTCGCTAAAATGCAAATGGTTAATTATGGGAATGAATATCGATTTTAAAAAAAGAATATATGGATTTGATTTATTACGAGCAATTGCAATTTTTTTTGTTGTTCATGGTCATGGACGAAATCTCTTAGAAGGTACTTTGTTAGATGGATTCCCTTGGTTTAATTTACCTCATGGGGTTGATATATTTTTTGTATTAAGTGGGTTTTTAATTGGCTATAGTTTTATGATGAACGCAAATTTAACCAATGGAAAACTAACATTAGGTAAATCATTAAATTTTTGGAAACGCTCTGTTTTTCGAATTATGCCAAATTATTATTTAATACTAATAGTTAATTATATTTTAGTAAATGAAGGAATATTAAATGGATCAACAGAAAAATTTAGTATATGGTTATTTGCCTCTTTTACTCAAAATTTGTTTTCCCCTTTTTATGCTTTCTTTTGGGAATCGTGGAGTTTAGCAACTCAAGAATGGTTTTACCTTTTATTTCCAATATTAATAATGATTTTAGGTAAGTTTTTTAAATTGAAACATACTATTTTAATAGTATCATTCTTTTTTATTCTTACTTCAATTTTATATAGATTTAGTATCAGTAATGTTAATTATAATAGTTTTTGGTGGGATGTAAGCCTTCGGAAAGTTGCAATATCCCGAATCGATAGTATTTTCTTAGGCGTAATAGCTGCATGGTTTCGCTTCTATTATAAAGAATTGTGGAGCAAATTTGCAATACCCTCATTTGTATTCGGAATATTATTCTATATAGTTATTGCATATATACCTAGAGAACAGAACTCAATTTATTTAAACGTTTTCTATTTAACTCTTTCTCCTGCTTATATAATGTTTTTGTTCCCATTAATTGATAAACTTAAAGATACCAGAACATTTATAGGCAGATTTATCACTCGTATAAGTGTTTTATCTTATGCAATGTATTTATTAAACCTTCTGATAATACAAATATTTAAAAACCAATATCAAGAACTTCTTAGTGGGCATGCTTCAATTAAATATTTATTATATTGGTTTATAACACTATTACTATCCTACTTATTATATAGTTTATTTGAAAGCCCAATTGCAAAGCACGGTAATAGGTTACTTCACACAACAAAGATGATGTATAAACGAATTGATTTGAAACAAATTATTACTAATAAAGTTACAGTAAGTAATAATATTAAAAATAATAGAACTATTAATAAATAAATTGTTTTATATTATTTTTAATAAAATTAATAAAAGCACACAAATAATTATGATATTTGCGTTAAATAATCAGCAATAATATATAAACATAAAAACATGAAAAAAGCATTTCTTATATTTACATCAATATTAATATTATTTTCTTGCAACGACGAAAGATTAAATACCGTTCCGCAATCAACAGGAACGCCAGGGCATATATTATTAATACTTAGCTCGGCAAAATGGAAAGGAAATACTGGCGACGAAATACGAAAAGTAATAAAGCAAAATTTCCCAGGCTTACCACAAGACGAACCGCTATTTAACCTGTCATGCGTGCCAGACGAAAGTTTCTCTAAACTTTTGCACCGCACTCGAAACGTTTTACAAACAAGAATTTCGGTAAATGTAAAAAAGCCTAAAATTAATGTTAGATATGATTTATGGTCAAAGCCACAAGTAGTGGTTACTGTTGAGGCTAAAAATGATAAAGAGCTAGTAAAAGTATTTCAAGAAAACTCAAAAGAAATAATATCAATTTTTGAAAAAGCAGAAGAAGATAGACTAAAAGAAACCTACTCTAAACTTCAAGAAACAAAAGTTATTAATAAAATTAAAGAAAAACAGCATATTAGCTTAATTATACCAAAAGGTTATAAGTTAGATGTTGATACAACTGGTTTTATGTGGATAAGTCGCGAAACGCCACGTTTGGCTCAGGCATTTGTAATATGGTCATATACTTATCGAGATACTTCAGATTTAAACCCTGAAAACCTACTGTTAAAGCAAGATTCTGTTACAAGAATGTATGTTCCTGGTCCCGAAGTTGGCTCATATATGATTTCGGAACAACGAGCACCAATAACATCAAAAACTTTTGATTTGAATAACCAATATGCAGTTGAAATGCGTGGATTATGGCATGTAAATAGTAAAACCGTTTTTATGGGCGGTCCCTTTGTAAGTTATACCGTAATTGATAAAAAAAGAAACAGAGTAGTAACTGTTTATGGATACGTTTTTGCTGGAAATCAAGACAAAAGAAACTATGTAAGACAGGTTGAGGCTGTTCTTAAAACGTTGAAAATTCTGTAGTTAAGTGCTCACTTTTGAATATTTTGATAAAAAAATAATTAGACTTACTCATTTTGCTCTCAAAGTTCTGATTGAATGATTTAGTATTTGAAAAAAAGATAAGGCTATTAATGAATAATATTCAATAAGCTATAATAGAGTAAATAACAAAAGTATTTTAAATAATAGTTTTTCAATCATGGCAATTGATTATTAGGTTGTTACATCCTTGTAGTAAGCTTTCAACATTAAAAATATCGGTATGCTTCATAAAAACTTTACACTTCTAAAATCACTTATAATTGGTATTACTTCTCACTTTGTGATAAAACTTAGTGTAACTTTGTGGTTATAAAAAAATAGAAATTAACCACAAAGTCTCACAACGTAAATTTTACAAAGTAACATTAAAAAAAGTGTAAACTGTTTTTTATAGATATGAAACAGGACAAAATGTCGTTTAATATTGAAAAATTGTATATTGAGTGTTGAGTGTTTGTGCATCCCTGAATAGCGTTGTCCGATTAATAAATAATTTATA